>JAGWMQ010000026.1 GCA_028873125.1 Verrucomicrobiota bacterium
CAATCACGTCGAAATCCGGTTCCAAATCCGGCGCGGCGCGATTGAAATCGTCTGCGCGGCGGAAACGAGCGCACGAACCGGCGTGGAGATGGAGGCCTTGACGGGGGCCTGCGCGGCGGCGCTGACGCTTTACGACATGTGCAAGGCGGTGGACAAGACAATGCGGATCGAGGGCCTTCGCGTCGCGGAAAAATTCAAGGAATGAAAATCGGCCGCCTCACCATCAGCGACCGCGCGTCGGCGGGCGTTTACGAGGACCGCAGCGGACCGGAAATCGAACGGGCGCTCCGCGAGTTTCTGGGCGCCGACGTTGAATTTGAACAGGCCCTCGTGCCGGATGAAACGGAGCTGATTTCGGCGGCGCTGCGGAAACTTGCCGACGCTCAAGCGTGCGACCTGGTGGTCACCACCGGCGGCACGGGCGTCGCCGCGCGCGACGTGACACCCGAGGCCACGCGCGCGGTGCTGGAAAAGGAACTGCCCGGCTTTGGCGAAATCATGCGCGTGCGCTCGTTTGCCAGGACGCCGACGGCGGTGTTGTCGCGCGCCGCGGCGGGAACGCGCGGGCGGACCTTGATTCTCAATCTGCCGGGCAAACCCTCGGCGGTGCGGGAATGCCTGGAGATTCTCGCGCCCGCCATCCGCGAGGGGCTGGCGCATCTGCGGGGAGATGATCCGCACGAGAAGAAAAAGACGGCGCCGTGAAACCCGACTCTGTCCGCGCCGAAGCGGTTCTGCTTCGTCTCCGGTCAATTCTGGGACAAATCTTCCGGCATTTGGGAGAGCAGCTTGTTTTTCCAACCGCCCTTGACGGTGAGAATCTTCCGCCACAGCTCCTCCGGCGGCGTGTCGAAGACCAGTTGGAGGGAGGCGGGAAACGTCAGCCACGACTTGCGCTTCAATTCACTTTCCAACTGGCCGGGCGACCAGCCGGCGTAACCGGCGAACATCTTGACCTTCTTGTCCGGCGAAAACGATTCGCCGATGTCCACCAGTTCGTCCAGGGAGTGGCCGAGATTCAGATTCGGAAAAACGTTGGCGTCGGGAAGGAAATGGTCGGAGTGCAGAAAGCTCAGGGCGGTCGGCTGCACCGGTCCCCCCAGGTACAAGGGCGATTCCTTCAGTGCCGAGGGCAGGTCGGCGACGATCATTTCGCCGACGGTTTTGCCCAGCGACCGGTTGAGCACCAGCCCGAAGGCGCCCTCGGCATCGTGCTGGCAGATCAAAATGACCGTGCGCTGAAAAAAGGAGCCGCCCAGTTGCCCGCTGTCGAGCAGGAACTGGCCTTTGAGAAATTTCCCGTTCACGCTCATGTTGTGGATAATTTGCACCACCTCCGGGAGGTTGGCAATGGCGTGAAGTTGAAAAAGTCGGAATTGGAGGCGTGAAAGCGTTGAAGCCAAGCCCGGTCGCCGCCGCGGGTCGTTGCTTTAACCAATTAAATGGCCTTGACCTTCTTCGCAATTGCCGCCGCATCCAGGCCAAAGTGCGCCAGCAATTCGGCCGCCTTGCCCGAACGCGGCACGCCCGTGACGGCCAGCTTATGGACTTTGACGCCGTCGGCGCTCAACTCGCCGGCCACCGCGTCGCCCAAGCCGCCCTCCGTGTAATGATCTTCCACGGTCACGACCACGTTGTTCGTCTTTTGCGCCGCGGCGCGAATCACGTCCTTGGCCAGCGGCTTGATGCTGTAGGCGTCAATGACCGTGATGCCGACCCCTTCGGCCTTCAACAGGTCGGCCGCCTTGAGCGCCTCGTGCAGGGTGACGCCCGCGGCGACAACCGTGGCCTTGTCGCCGGCGTTCTGCCGCAGGACCTTTGCCCCGCCGATGGAGAACGTTTCATCGTTGTTGTAGATGACCGCGGACTTGGGCCGCGAGGTGCGCAGGAAACACAGCCCCTTGGCCAGGGCCATTTGTTCGACCAGTTTTTCGGCGCTGACCGCGTCGGAAGGATAAAGCACCGTGGAGCCGGTGACGGCGCGCATCATGGCCAGGTCCTCCAGGCCCATCTGGGTGGGGCCGTCCTCGCCGATGCTCACCCCCGCGTGCGAACCGGCGAGCTTGAGATTGGCCGCCGAGATGCCCGCCACGCGGAGCTGATCCAGCGTCCGGGAGAGGAAGCAGGCGAACGTCGAGGCGAAGGGCACCTTGCCGCGCGACGCGAAGCCGACCGCCACGCCCACCATGTTTTGTTCGGCGATGAAACATTCGATGGAGCGGTCGGGGAATTTTTTGAAAAACTTTTCGGCGAAGGTGGAATTTTGCGTGTCGCCGTCGAGGGCCACGACGCGCGCGTCCTTTTCGCCGAGACGCTGGAGCGCGTTGCCGTAGGCCTCGCGGGTGGCGACCGAGTCGCCAATCTGGTAATGCACCGGCCCATAGCCCGACGGGGCTTCGTGGTTCGAGGCTGGCAACGGGTTCGGCGGGCGGATGGGCACGCCGACGCCGGACTTGGCGCTGGGCTGGAGTTCGGCCACGGCCCTGGCGGCCTCGGCCTCGTTCAACGGTTTGCCGTGCCAGCCTTCCTGGTCCTGCAAAAAGGAAACGCCCGCGCCCTTGTAAGTTTTGGCGATGATGGCCAGCGGCTGGTCGTTGAGGCCCACCCCGCCGAGCACCTCCACGATTTCCTCGATGTCATGCCCGTCAATGTCCTCCACCCGCCAGCCAAAGGATTCAAACCGGTGGCGATAGACTTCGATGTGATGGCCGAAGGCCGTGGGCTGGCTCTGGCCCAGACGGTTGGCGTCCACGATGGCGATGAGGTTGTTCAACTTGAGGAGCCCGGCCAGCGAGGCGGCTTCCCAGACCGAGCCTTCGGCAATCTCGCCGTCGCCCAGCAGCACGTAGGTGTTGTAATCCAGACGATCCAGCCGCGCGGCCAGCGCCATGCCCATGCCCACGCTCAATCCCTGGCCCAGCGAGCCGGTCGCCACGTCCACAAACGGCAGCCGCGGCGTCGGATGGCCTTCCAGGTCCGAATCGAATTTGCGAAGCCGCGCCAGTTCGCCGACGGGAAACAGTCCGGTCTCGGCCCAGGCGGCGTACAGGAGTGGCGCGGCGTGGCCCTTGGACAGAATGAACCGGTCGTTGTTGTGGAAGCGCGGGTTTTTCGGGTCGTAACGCATGTGGCCGAAAAACAGCGTGGCGACAAGGTCGGCCGCCGAGCAGCACGAAGTCGGATGCCCGCTGCCCGCCGCCGTCGTCGAGGTAATCGAGTGAATCCGCAATTGGTTTGCGATCCCTTTCAACAATTCTGTGTCAGTCTCAATCATGGAGAGCAAAACTTACCCGAGGGGCGTGGAAAGCCAAGAACGAAAATTTGTTGCGTGAAAGCCGCCGCCCACTCCACGGGGTCGGGCATCGGGACGATTGGAATTTTTGAAAGTCGCGGCGCGGCCTCGTGACGGAGAACGCTCATCGGGACACGCTGCCGTGAATCGAGCACGTCGGCGGTGTCCCCACCGCGTTGATGCGGTAGGCGCCGCCGGACGGGCAGACGGGAAACGCGCCGTTGGGAAAATACGGCGCGAGGTCGCTGGCAGTGGGCACGTCCTTGTCGGTCTTGTTGTGTTCCAGGGCCCACAACTGTTTGGCCTCGTCAATCAGCCGCAGGTTGCCGTAGCAGGCCTTGCGGGCCGCGTCGGCCGACAGGGGTGGCGCGGCGGCGGGCGGCGGCGTTTCCGGCTGCGGCGGCGGACTTTCGGCCTGCGCCTGCTGGCTTGCCAATTGCAATTCCTCGAGTTGCCCCTGAAGTTGCGCGAGATTGGTGCGGGCGGCGGCCAATGCCGCCAGCAACTGCTGATTGGTCGCGCGCAGCCGGCCCATCTCGGTTTGGGTGCGGGACAGGCGCTCGGAGAGGGCGGCCCTTTGCTTGCGGAGTTGGCTGATCTCGGCGCCCTGATCGCCGGTGTTGGAAACAGTCTGGCTCAACTGCGCCCGCAATTCCGCCAACTCATGCCGGGCTTCGCGCGCCGAAGTCAGGGCCGCGTCCTTTTGCCGGTTCGCCAGAAACAGAAAAAATTCGCCGGCCAAAAGGGCCGCGACACACAACCACAGCACCCAGGTGTGGAGTTTCATGGCTGATTCCTTTTCGCCCTTTTGGCGGCTGCCGTCAAACCCCAAATGTGGCACGAAATTGTATTTGACCGCTGATTTCGCGCGGTTTGGTGAATTTCAATGATGCAGCCGATCCGGGGCAGACTCTGGCGCAACCGCTGGTATTGCGTTTTCAGGGCGGCAAGTCCGTGGATGAAAGCGCCTCGGCTTACGTTGAGGCGCGCCAGCGTTTGCCGCGGGAATGCCTGAAACAAATCCTGGCCGCCACCGACCAGGCGGCCCAATGGCGATCAGGATTTCGGCTTCAACTGGGGAAACAAAATCACGTCGCGGATGCTTTCCTGCCCCAACAACATCATGCACAAGCGGTCAATACCAATGCCGATGCCGCCCGCCGGCGGCATGCCGTGTTCGAGAGCGACGAGAAAATCCTCGTCCAGTTTTTGCTGCTCGCCGCCGGCTTGATGTTCGAGCCGCTCGCGCTGCTCAATCGGGTCGTTTTGCTCGGTGTAGCCGGGAGCAATCTCTTGGCCGTTGATGCAGCACTCGAAGACTTCGACCGTCGTCGGGTCGTCGGGCGAAAGTTTGGCGAGCGGCACGAGTTCCTTGGGCAGATGCGTGACAAACGTCGACTGAATCAGCGTTGGCTCAATCAATTTTTCAAACACCGCGCCGGTGACTTCAAAATCCTCGTAGTCCTTGGCGATCTCTGCGCCGAGGTCGTGCGCGCGCTGGCGGCGTTCGGCGGGAGAAACTTCAAACCAATCGGCTCCGGCTTTTTCGCGAACGAGGTCTTTGTATTTAGCGCGACGCCACGGCGAAGTGAGGTCAATGATTTGGGGAGCGCACGCCTCTGGCGTGCTGTTTTCGGCGTCGCGCCGAAAACCTGAATCCGACGCGACGCCGGATTCAGCACGCGGGACGCGCGCGCTGCCTTTTTCGATTTTTAATCCGCCGCAAACCTTTTGCGCGACGTGGCAAATCATTTCTTCCACCAGTTCCATCATGCTCTCGTAATCGCCGTAGGCCTGGTAGGCCTCGAGCATCGTGAACTCGGGATTGTGTTTGCGCGAGAGGCCCTCGTTGCGGAAGTTGCGGCCAATCTCGAACACCTTGTCCACGCCGCCGACGAGCAGCCGCTTGAGATACAGCTCCAGCGCGATGCGCAGATAAAAATCGCAGCCCAGCGCGTTGTGATGCGTCTTGAACGGTTGCGCCGCCGCGCCGCCGGGAATCGCCTGCATCATCGGCGTCTCGACCTCCACGTAGCCGCGCGCGTGCAGGAAATTCCGGATTTCGCGGATGATTTCGCTGCGCCTGAGAAAAATTTCCTTCACGTCGGGATTCGCCATCAAATCGAGATAGCGCCGACGGTAGCGGATTTCGGTGTCGGCAAGGCCGTGCCATTTTTCCGGCGGCGGCCGCAGCGCCTTGGCGAGAATCACGAACGATTCGAGCTTGATGGAAATTTCGCCGGTCTTGGTGGTGAACAATTTGCCGCGCGCGCCGATGAAATCGCCCAGGTCCAGGTGCGCGAAGACGTTCCATGGCTCGTCGCCGAGGACGTTTTTTTGCGCGTAAATCTGGAGCCGGCCGGACTGGTCGCGCACGTCAATGAACATGGACTTGCCCATGGCGCGGTGGGCGGTGATGCGCCCGGCCACGGCCACTTCGCGGCCCTCGGCGTAATTTTTCCGCGCCTCGGCGCAGGTCCCGGTCGGGGTGAATCTGTTTTTGAACGGGTCAAGGCCCCGGGCGCGCAGGGCGGCGAGCTTGGCCTTGCGCTGTTCGATCAATGAGTTGGTCTCGTCCATCAGAATTGGCGCAGTGAATCAAATTTTGAGGACAAGCGCAGCAAAGAAAATGTAGGAGCCGAGGCGACGAGGCCCTGGATATATTTACAATTTGCGATTTACGATTTGCGAGCCGCTTACGATTTTACGCTTGCCGCGTAAATCGTGTATCGTAAATCGAATATAATGAGCCGCCCCACGTCGGCTCCTACTTCGCCGGGCTGTTGGTCGGCGCCGCAGCGGGCGTGGCTTTGGGCTGGTACAGTCCGGCCTTGATGAAGGGCTCGAGGCAGGCGCCATAGCCCTCGGCCTCCATCCGGTCCACGGGAATGAAGCGCAGCGACGCCGAGTTGATGCAATAGCGCAGATGCGTCGGCCCCGGGCCGTCGTCGAACACGTGCCCCAAGTGCGAGTCGGCCACGCTCGACCGGACTTCGGTGCGCGTCGTGCCGAAGGAATGGTCCGCTCGCTCGACGACGTCGGTGGCGGACAGGGGCTTGGAAAAGCTCGGCCAGCCGCAACCCGAATCAAACTTGTCCAACGAATTGAACAGCGGCTGTCCCGACACCACGTCCACGTAGATGCCCGCCGCGTGGTTGTTCCAATAGGCGTTGTGAAACGGCGGTTCGGTGGCGGCCTCCTGCGTGACCGCGTATTGTTCAGGCGTCAATTGCTCCTTCAATTGCGCCGGGCCGGGCTTTTTGAACTCTTTCATGTTGCCTGTCGGTTGAGATGGAATGTTCGACGGCGCGGGCAGTTGCGCGAGGCTCGCGTTGCGGATCAGGGCCGCAACGCCCGCCGCCAGCAGCAATGCCGCCGCGCTTTTGACCACCGGGGCTGACTTCATGTCTGTTTGACGCCCTTGGCCGGATTGCGTTCAACGGCGCAAACGGGAGGGCTGCCGCGTCAAGGTGTAACTTGCCGAATAAATCGCCATTGGTCAAACATCGCCGCCTGGCCACGGGCCTGACCGGCCTCGGCAGGCACGTTCCAGACAATGGCCCGGGCGATGCGGAAACGGCGTCCGGTCTTGGAAATGCGGATGCCTGAATAGTCTTCGATAAACCCCCGCCGCGCCACCGTCTCCAGCAACCGCGCGCGTTCCCTGCGGTTGGGCGCCTCGGCGGTGAGTCGCGAGGGCGTGCGCGTGAATTCCTCCCAGGACATTTCCCAGAGCGCGAGCGCGGTGGCGTTGCCGTAGTTCAACACCGGGTCGGCCTCATCGCCGTGCGAGACGACCACAAACGGCGCCACGAACAGTTTTTGCGCCAATTCAGCCAGCGTGGAAGCGCCGGACAGCAAGTCCCGTCCCGTCCATTGCCGGAAGCTGCGCGCCAGGCGCCCGGAGTGCGCGACGACAATATCCGAGCTCCAGACCGGATTCTTCATTTGTATTCACAGCGCCCGCCGGAGCGATTCAGCCAGTTCTTCCGGCGTGAGCGCGATGGGATTGGCCTTCATGCTGCTGGTGCGTGACGCCTTTTCCACCAGTTCGCCGAAGTGTTCTTCACGGATGCCATAAGTGCCCAGCGACGGGATTGCCAGGTCGGAGACCAGCGTTTGCACCCATTCCACCCCAGCCTCCGCCGTCGCGTGAGGATTGCCGGTGAGTTGTCGCGCAATGGCGTGGTAGCGGGTGAGGGCGAATGAGTCCGGCGCCCGTTCCCGCAGGGCGCGGATGTTCGCCGCCATGACGCGCGGCAGCAGCGCCGCGCAGACCGCCCCATGCGGCGCGGGGAAACCGCCGCCTATCGGTCCGGCCAAACCATGCACCGCGCCCAGTCCGGCATTGGCCAGCGCCAAACCGCCGAACAAGCTCGCCAGCGCCATGTCTTCGCGCGCCGACTTGTTTTCTCCGTTCGAAACCGCCTCGCGCAGGGATCGTGCGGCGCGGAGAATGCCTTGAAAACAAATGGCGTCCGTCATCGGATTGGCGCGCTGGCAGACGTAAGGCTCGATCAGTTGGGTGAGGGCGTCAAACCCGGTGCTGGCGGTGAGGGCGGGTGGCAGACCGCAGGTGAGTTCGGGGTCCACCAGCGCCACCGCCGCCAGCATCAGCGGACTGCGCAAACTGACTTTCAATTTGTGCTCCGGCGACGAGAGCACCGCATTGCGCGTGACTTCCGAGCCGGTGCCCGCCGTCGTCGGAATGGCAATGAAGGGCGCGGACCGCTTTTTCAACGCCTGGCCGCGACCGACGATCTCGAGGTAATCGAGCAACTCCCCTTCATTCCGCAACATCGCGGCGACGGCTTTGGCCGTGTCCAGCGCGCTCCCGCCGCCGATGCCGACGACGAAATCGCAATTCTCCCTTCTGGCAAACGCCGTGCCTTGTTCAACCGTGGAAATCTCCGGTTCGCCGGCCACGGCGAAGGTGACCGCCTCCACGCCGGTCGCCCGCAGACCGGCGACCAGTTGTTCTCCCCGTTGCGGATTGCGTCCGGTGACAACGAGCGCGCGGCGACCGGAATTTTTGAATTCGGCCCCGGCATCCTTGGCCAGCCCCGCGCCAAAAACGATGCGCGTGGCCGTGGCAAATTCAAATTTCATGTTCACCAGCCGGAGTCGTCGGGAAACACATTGGCAAACTTCACGCTCGCGCGCGGCCCGGCCATCATTGGCGCCACCGCGTCGCGCCAGACCGGGTAGTGCCGGGTTTCCTTGTGCGCCGCGGCGGCGCCGGCCTCCCGGTACGCTTCCACCAGCACGAACCGTGTCGGATCCTCCGCCTGCTGAAGGACGTCAAAGCGCGCGACGCCCGGTTCCTTCAGGCTTTCGCGGGCGTTGGCCAGGGTCGCCTGTTTGAACGCCTCCACGCACTCCGGTTTGACGCGGACCTGGACGTGAACGATGAACATGAGGCGACCAATAGGCGAAAATGAGGCAAACCTCAAGCGCGACGAGAAAAATTTTCACGCGCGATACAGGACCATCCCTGCCGCGCTAAAAGCGGGTCAGCTTTTCCAGTTCTTTCACCCGCCGGATGATGTGGGCGCGTTTGACGCGGGTCGTGCGCGTCAGTCCAAACCCTTCGCAGCAGAAGGAGGCCACGACGCTGCCGTGAATCATGGCGCGCCGAAAATGCCTTTCCACCGGGCCGCGCGCCGTGGCCAGATAGCCCATCAGTCCGCCGACGAACGAGTCGCCCGCGCCGGTCGGGTCCACGACCGCCGAGAGCGGATAGGCCGGGCAGATGAAATAACCCCGCGGCCCGGACAAAATCGAGCCGTGCGACCCTTTCTTGACGATGACGTAGCGGGGGCCAAGTGTGTGGATTTTCCGGATGGCGGCGAACACGTTGTCCTCCTGGGTCAACTGGTGCGCCTCGCTGTCGTTGAGCACAAAGCCGTCAATGCGCCGGAGCAGCCGCAGCAGGTCCGGCAGGGCGATGTTCAGCCACAAATCCATGGTGTCGGCCACCACGAATTGGGGCCGGCGCATTTGGTCCAGGACGTGGTGCTGGAGGGCGGGGGCGATGTTGGCCAGCAGGACAAAGGGCGAATCCTGGTGCGACGACGGCAGGGTGGGGGTGAAGGTCTCGAAGACGCCCAGCTCGGTCAGGAGCGTGCGGCGGTGGTTCATGTTCACCTCGTATTCGCCAGCCCAATGAAACGTCTTCCCCGGCACAATCTGCAACCCTTCCAGGTCAATCTGGTGCCGGCGGTAAAGCCGGAGGTATTTTTGGGGAAAATCCTCGCCGACCACGCCGACCAGTTTCACCGGCGAGAAAAAGCTCGCCGCCACCGCCGCGTGGCTGGCCGAGCCGCCCAGCAGCCGCGGATTTTCCGCGTGCGGTGTTTTGATGGAATCCAGCGCGGTGGAGCCGACAATGAGAACGCTCATTCTGTTTGGGGAATGAAAGACGGGGGGAAGTTGGGGAAATCAGTGACCGCCGCCTCGTTGAATCAATTCAATTTCGTAGCCCTCCGGGGCGTCAATGAAGGCGAAGGTCGTTCCGCCCGAACTCATGGTGGGGCCGTCGGAAAATTGCATCCCGAATCTGGCGAGGCGCCTGGCGAACTCGTCCAGACTGTCCACTTCAAAGGCCAGGTGCGTCAAATCCGGCTGCACCTGCACCGGGCCGCTGCCTGGAAAATGGGTGATTTCGATCTGTTCCTCGCTCTCCGGCGCCTTGAGAAAGACCAGTTGGGAGCCGCGCGGCGACTGGTGCCGGCGCACCTCCTGCAAGCCGAGGACGTCGCGGTAGAACGCCACCGTGCGCTCCAAATCGTTGACGCGATAGCGCGTGTGCAGAAGTTTGGTGACGGTGCTCATGCGCGAAACAACACCCGAACCGGGCGCGGCCGGCTATTTGCCGATGGAGATGCAGCCGCTGGCGAGCATCCAACTCAGCGCCGCCAGAAGCAGGAAAACTTTGTTTTTCATGCGAAAAATTGTCCCATGCCGCCCCCGCCGGAGCAACATAAAATTGTCCGGCGGTCGGCCGCGCCCTCCACGGCGCCTGGGCCGCAATTTTTCATTTCCCGCAACGGCATTTTCCGGCAGAATGAGATTCGACTTATGGGCAAACGCCGCGAAGCGCGCGAACGCGCCGTGCAATTCCTGTTCCAGCACGATCTGAATCCGCCGGAGGATTTGGACCGGGCGCTGGACGAATTCTGGGAGACGCAGCGCGCGGCGGCCGTCGCCGCCGAAAAGGGGCCGGCCACGTGGGGGCAACCCGTCCCGCTGCCGCCGCCGTCCGCCGAGGAAGCCGCGACCCGCCTGTTTGCCGACCCGCTCATCCGCGGGGTCATCGGGCAGCGCGAGGTGATAGACGGCCAAATCAAGAGCCACGCCACCAACTGGGAGCTGCACCGCATCGCCGCGGTGGACCGCAACGTCCTGCGCCTGGCGATTTACGAGATGCTTTTTCGTGAGGACATCCCCCCCGTGGTCAGCATCAATGAGGCGGTGGACATCGCCAAAAAGTTCTCCACCGAGGACAGCGGGAAATTTGTCAACGGAATCCTGGACAAGATCCGGGGCGAACTGCTGCGGCCGGCGCGAATCGTCCAGTAGTCCAAGATGAAATTCGCCGACCTTCATCTGCACACCTTTTTTTCCGACGGCACGTTTTCTCCGGAGGAACTGGCCGGGCACGGCGCCCGGCTCGGTTTCTCGGCGCTGGCGCTGACGGACCACGACACGGTGGAAGGTTGCGCGCGCATGGCCGCCGCCTGCGCGGAGGCGGACATGGAATTCATTCCCGGCGCCGAACTGACCGCCGAACACCGCGGCACCGAAGTGCATCTGCTGGGGCTTTTCCTGGACGCGCAAAACGAGAAATTGCGCTCCGAAATCGCCGTGTTCCAGGCCGTTCGCCAGGATCGGATTCGCGAAATGGCCGCCCGGCTCAACGAACTGGGCGTGCCGCTCGAAGCGGAGTCGGTCTTCGCCCTGGCCAATTGCCGCTCGCCGGGCCGCCCGCACGTGGCCCGCGCGCTGGTGAAGGCCGGACTGGTCCGGAACCTGGACGAGGCGTTCGAGCGGTTTCTCAAAAAAAACCGCCCCGCGTGGGTGCCCAAAGCCAGAATGTCCGCGCTCGAGGGCATCGAAATCATCCACCAAGCCGGCGGCCTGGCCGTCATGGCCCATCCGGGTTTGAACCGCACGGACGCGGTCATTCCCGATCTCGTCGAGGCCGGGTTGGACGGCCTGGAATGTTTTCACACGAAACACTCGACGGCCATGGCCGAGCGCTATCTGCAAATCGCCGACCAGTTTCACCTGCTCGTCACCGGCGGCTCGGACTGCCACGGCTTCAGCAAAGGCAAGCCGCTCATCGGCACGGTCAAGCTGCCCTACGCGCACGTTGACAAACTCAAAGCCACGCGAACTTCCCGCGTTGCCGCGAATTCAAAACCGCTTCAGTCGCAGGGTTCGTAAAGTGGTTGCCCAATGCCGTCCATGGGACTTTTTCAGAAATTCAAGGCCGGTCTGGCCAGGACGCACTCCCGGCTCGCCCACGAAGTCAAACGGATCGTCACTCGTTCGCCCAAGCTCGATGCGGCGGCGCTCGAGGAACTCGAAGCCGCGCTGATCGCCGCCGACCTGGGCGCGGCCACGAGTGCGCAAATCGTGGACGCGGTCAAAAAAAGTTATGAATCGCAGGGCGGAGCGGGCCTGGATGTTTTTGCCGTCGCGCGCAACGAGGTTGAAAAAAATCTGGCCTCCAACAAAAGCGACCTCATCCGGGCTCCGCGCGGGACGACCGTGGTTTCCATCGTCGGCGTGAACGGCACGGGCAAAACGACCACCGCCGCCAAGCTCGCCCACCGGGTCCAATCCCAGCGCCACACGGCGCTGCTCGCCGCGTGCGACACCTTCCGCGCCGCCGCCATCGAGCAACTCAAGCTGTGGGGGCAAAGACTGAAGGTCGAGGCCGTCGCCGGCGCCTATGGCGCGGACGCCGCCGCCGTGGCGCACGACGCCGTCGCCGCCGCGCAAGCGCGCCAGGCGGACTACCTCTTTATTGACACCGCCGGCCGGCTGCACACCAAGCACAATCTGATGCAGGAATTGCAGAAGCTGCACCGGGTCATCGGCAAGCAACTGCCCGGCGCGCCGCACGAGGTCCTGCTGGTGTTGGACGCGACGACCGGCATGAACGCGCTGAACCAGGCACGCGAGTTCAACAAGGCCGTGCCGCTGACCGGTCTGGTCGTGACCAAGCTCGACGGCACGAGCAAGGGCGGCATGGTGGTGGCCATCCAGAAGGAACTTGGCCTGCCCGTCAAATTCGTCGGCCTCGGCGAACAGGCGGATGACTTGCAGCCCTTCGATGCGAAGCAGTTTGCTGAGGCGTTGTTTGAAGAATGATTCGATGCCAAAGCGCACACAGTCTCATGTAACTGCTGACATTGCGGTCACCCGCGTAGTCTCAATCTTCACAGAGTTGGGTTGGGCGTGTCAGACGGTCGAGCACGATTACGGAGAAGATGTCTTTGTCCAATCAGCAGTGAATGAGTCTGTTGATCCGTTTCGCCTTTGGGTTCAGGTGAAAGAGACAGAGGACGCTGAAGTTCTCCGGAATAAAGAGGGGCGTTTCGTATGGCGAGTTTCTCACGATCACGTTTTACGCTGGATTCGCAGTTTAGAAACAATTGTTGTGGTTCTCTGGGATATCAAAACTGACCGAGGATACTGGGTAGAGCCACGAGAAGAATTTACCGAATGGGAATGCTACTTGCCAGATCGAAAGCAGGCTTCCTTGTTGTTTAGTGAAAGCAAATTGTTTGATCGGGCTGCTGCGAACAAATTGATTTGGGAGGCCCGAATCACACACTATTCGTTGTTGATTGCCCTCGCAAAGGCTATGGAGTTTCGTATTTTGAAAGCTAAGGAGAAAGACCCCAATGCCCATTCAGATTTCCGAAATCCAATTCATACACTCACTCTCGACTTGCTACGAGCGCTCGACTTCATTGGTAAAGACGGGGTGAGCAGTGAGGAGCGTAAAAAGATTGAAGGGGTGGCTCAACGGCTTGTTAAAGACGATCCAACCTTGCCCATTAAAAGAGCGCGATTGTCGAGCTTGTTGTTAGCCATTCTTTCGCATGCGCATAAGAAATGTCCGGGATTGGCTGTCCCAGAAGATATGTTGTTTGAGGTAGTAAAAACTGCTGGGGTGGCTATCGGTGTCACAGAGGCCTTCGAGACAGGAGATTTGAAATGACTTGTCATCCTCTGCGCCGTCCGCGGTGGGCAACCGCGTCACAAAATGAGGCGTGATTCACATGTCACCCGTGTCCATCCGTGTTCAACCCTTTCCATTTGAGCCTTCCGGGCCCAGTGGCTACGATGCAGACCGATGTCTGACGCCGATTTTATGTGCCTCGCCCTCCGGCATGCCCGGCGTGGTTACGGCATGACTTCGCCGAACCCGATGGTCGGCGCGGTGCTGGTGAAGGGCGGCAAAATCATCGGACGCGGCTGGCACCGGCGTGCCGGTCTGCCGCACGCGGAAATCGAGGCGCTCCGCGACGCGCAAAAACGCGGCCACTCGCCGCGAGGCGCGACGCTTTACGTGACTCTCGAACCGTGCTGCACGTTCGGCCGCACGCCGCCCTGCACGGACGCCATCATCGCGGCAGGCATTAAGCGTGTGGTTGTCGGTGCGATTGACCCGAATCCGAAACATGCCGGCCGCGCGTTCCAGATTTTGCATCGTGCCGGGGTTGAAGTCGCTCACGGAATTTTAGCCGACGAATGCGCGCGATTGAACGAGGCATTCAATCATTGGATTGTTCATCGCACGCCGTTCGTCACCGTGAAGGCCGCGATGACACTGGATGGGAAAATCGCCACCGCCAGCGGCGAATCGAAATGGATCACGGGCGAAAAGGCGCGCGCTTACGCGATGAAATCGCGGCAAGGCGCGGACGCGATTCTCGTGGGCGTGAACACGATTCTGGCGGATGATCCAAGCCTGACGTTTCGGCCCGCCGGCAACCTTCAACCTTCAACCTTCAACACCCAACGCCCAGCGCCGCGCCGCATTATTCTTGATTCGCTAGCACGGACGCCGTTGAACGCAAAGGTGGTGAGCGATGAATTCGCGGCTCTGACAACCGTTGTTGTCAGCAAACGCGCTCCGAAAAAGCGCGTGGCGACGCTGGCAAAGTGCGCGAACGTGCTCGTTGCTCCGGCTAAAAAATCGCAAATCGCAAATCGCAAATCGCAGATTAACCTGTGCTGGCTGCTGAAAAAACTGGGCGCAGAAAGCGTCACCAGCCTGCTGGTCGAAGGCGGCGGCGAGGTCAACGCGTCGTTCCTGCTCGGCGGTCTGACGCACCGCGTTGTTTTCTTTTATGCGCCGAAAATTCTGGGGGGGCGGGAGGCGCGCACAGCGGTTGGCGGAGATGGGGCAAAAAATCCGGGGCAGGCGGTCCAGTTGCGCGAGATCGAGTGGAAAAAAATTGGCGCGGACCTGATGATGACGGCCGGGGTGGTTTCAGGCTGAAGGCTTTTCAACTTGTAACCTGCAACCTGCAACTTGCAACATTTCATCATGTTCACCGGCATCGTCGAAGAAACGGGAACCGTCGAGCGCCTCAGGCCAGCGGCAAAATCCGTCGCGTTGACCGTGCGCTCTGCTGTGACCGGTCGCGGCCTGAAGACCGGCGGCAGCCTCGCTGTCAACGGCTGCTGTTTGACAGCGGTGCAAGTCGTCGCGCGAGGGAAATTCAAGCTGGTCCAGTTCGATCTGCTCCAAGAAACGTGGCGGCGCACTAATCTGCAATTTGCCAGGCCCGGTTCACTCGTGAATCTGGAGCGGCCCTTGCGGGCGGGCGGCGAGGTGGGAGGACACTTCGTGACCGGTCACATTGACGGCATGGGGAAAATCCTGCGCCGGGGAAAATCCGGCCCGGACCACGTGCTCGACATCACCGCGCCGCCGGAGGTGATGCGTTACGTGGTTCAGAAGGGCTCGATTGCCGTGGACGGCGTCAGCCTGACGGTTGCCGGCGTCCGGAAGGCCGGCTTTCGCGTCTGGATCATCCCGCATACGTTTGAAATCACCGCCTTGCGCGCACGCCAGGCCGGCAACGCGGTAAATCTGGAGGCCGATCTGCTGGGCAAGTACGCGGAAAAGTTTCTCGCGCGCCGCCTTAGAACCCGTTCGTGATGGTGTTGATCTGGTTGAAGTAACCGATCCAAAACCGCAAGACGATGACGGCCACGATCAGTATCACCGTGAAATAGACGCCACGAGGCACCCATTGGCTGACGAGGTGAAGCTTGTGCGTGCCTTCCTCGCCGCAAATCCGGTGAAGGTGGCGGAGTGAATCGTCCAGTTTGCCGCTGATTTCGCCGCTGGCGTAAAGCCGGGTGAAGATTTCGGGAAATTGTCCGGATTCGCGCACGGCCTCGGAAGGGGTCTGGCCGGCGGCAACTTGCGGCCGCCACGCCAGCACGGCGCGGCGCAGGGCGGGCGAACCGCTGGCGCGGGCCGCCAGTTCCCAGGCCTCGATGATGGTGACTCCCGCGCTGAGCAGCGCCTCCAGCGCGGCGGCCAGGCGGGACAAGGCCAGATATTGCCGGGCGCTGCCCAGCACCGGTACCGGCCGCAACAGCGACTCCACCAGGGCGCGCCACCGTTCGCCGCGCCGGCTCTGGCCGGCATAGACTAAAAACACGGTGCCGGCGTAAACCGGAATGAATCCGACGAGCAGCACCGGCAGCCACGCGGCGCCGCGGAGAAATTGCAATAGGGCAACGAGGCAGACGGCGCAGTGATAGACAAAAACAGGATAAGCCAGATCGGCCAGGACCTGGCGCAGCACGCGGGCACGGTCGGTGTAATGGTCGGCCAGCAGGCCGAAACAGGCGTCGAGCCGGCCGCTGCGTTCGCCGGCATCCAGCAGGGCAAGGTCGTAAGCGGGCAGCCAGTTGGCGTGTTGCGCGGCCTCGCTGAAAGTGGAGCCGCGTTCCAGTTCGGCCAGCAGGCGCCGCAGCGGTTCGCGGAAGGTGTGGGCGGGCGGGGCGTGCTGGATCTGTTCCAAGGCGGGCCTCAGGGAAATCCCGGCGGAGGTCAACTGGGCGAGGCGACGATAGAGTTCGCCGCGCTGTGTGAATTGCCGGGGCGTGACAATCATTGCCTCCAGGATACGGCGTCGCAAAACGCAAAAGCAACCCCGATTACGCTCCCGCAGCCCTTTCGCAAGGCGGACTGGAGTTAGGATTTGGGGCGGGTGATGATTGTTTAGCCGGGCGACCATTCTGCTTCTGGCTTTCCGGCGCCTTGGCGTTTGGGAGAAAGCCTCGCTTCGAGACCCACCGGCGGCGAGTCTGCAGGCGCGCCCAAGCATCCCGTTTTCCGATCGGGCAGTGTGAGTCCGGGCCTTTGCCCGCTGAACAACCCAATGGGCTGGCCCCAGAACGGGGAGCGATAGATTTGCTGGCGCCACGCCCAATTCGGGAAGGTGACGCGGGGTTTTCGCTTGTTGCCACCGCGCCACTTGCCCAACGCCGTTTGCTTTCAGAACACGGTTGAACCTCAATCTTCCTTTCCAAGCAGCAGAAATTCGCTTTTGACGAACATCATTATTCTCCAGAAAAATTACATTGTCATTTGTCAACGGCTTCTGGTTAAATCCCTTGCAGATAAAATTATATTTTGCTATCCACAATCATCGTGCGGTTGGCGACGCCTTGACCGGAAACACAAGCTCTTTAATGAAGTCAGACCATTTCGGCGATGCGCGGGTCCTGGTCACCGGCGGCGCGGGTTTCATCGGCAGCGCGCTGGTCTGGGCGTTGAACCGGCGCGGCTGTGACAACATCGTCGTCTGCGACATCCTCGGCACGAGCGAAAAATGGCGCAATCTCGCGCCGCTGCGCTTCGCCGATTACCTCGAGGCGGAAGCGTTGCTGCCGCGCCTGCAGGGCGGCGCGCTTGGAAGGTTTGACCTGGTTCTGCACCTGGGCGCCTGCTCGTCCACGACGGAGCGCGACGCGAGCTATCTCGTCCGCAATAATTTTGAATTCACCAAGGACCTCGCCGCGTGGTCGCTCGCCAACCGTGCGCGGTTCGTCTATGCCTCGTCAGCGGCGACCTACGGTGACGGCTCGGCGGGTATGGAGGACGACGAATCCAAACTCGAGACCCTGCGCCCACTGAACATGTACGGCTATTCAAAGCACCTGTTCGATTTACACGCCCGGCGCGCCGGGTTTTTGAAACACATCGCGGGGCTGAAGTATTTCAACGTCTTTGGCCCGAACGAGGACCATAAGGGCGACATGCGCTCGGTTGTCCACAAGAGCTTCGGGCAGGTGCAAGGCGAAGGCGTCATCCGCCTTTTCAGGAGTTATCGGAAGGATTTCGCCGACGGCGAGCAGAAGCGCGATTTTCTATACGTCAAGGACGCCGCCGCCATGACCCTGCATCTGGCCGCGAACAGGAAGGCCGGCGGCCTCTTCAACATCGGCTCCGGCCAGGCCCGCACCTGGAAGGACCTGGCCCGGTCGGTTTTTGCCGCGCTCGGCCGGCCGGCGAAAATCGAGTTCATCGAGATGCCGGAGGCCGTTCGCGACAGGTACCAATATTTCACGCAGGCGGACATTTCCCGGCTGCGGGCCACCGGCTACAACCAGCCCATCACGCCGCTCGAGCAGGCGGTCGCCGATTACGTCCGAAATTATCTCGCGCCGGACCGGCGGCTGGATCCGGCGGTGGGTTGAGAAACGGCGGCGGCCGACGGCGTTGTTGGCTGCGATCTTCCGCCGCGACCGTTCCGGTTTTGGCTCACGCGAGTCCCCGCCGCAGTTCTCCGAGAATTTACTGAAACGTGACTTGCGCGCCCGCTCCGCTTGCCTGCATTCTGCCGGAAAATGAACATCGAAAATTTTGTCTGGTCCGGTCTGGTCGTCCTGGGTGCCTTTGATTTTTCCGGCAGTCGCGCTGGCGCAACCGGCTTCGACGCCATCCCTCAAACCGTCGGCTACCACGCCAACGGCTTCCAGACACCCGACAACCAGTTTCTGACGCCCGCCGGGACGCTGGTGCAACTGCCCGGCGTCAGGCCGAACGCGCTGGCCCTGGGCCCCGACGGGCGGTTGCTGGTGACCTCCGGCTTGAAACCCGAGTTGATCGTGCTGGACCCGGCGACGGGCCGGATCCGGCAGCATGTCCCCATGCCGCCGGACACGCAGAATGCGCCGGTCGCGCCGGTCGCCGCCGTCATCCTCAATCCGAAGGAGAACGACAAACTCAGTTTCACCGGCCTGGCCTTCTCGCCCGACGGCCGACGGATTTATCTCTCGAACGTCAATGGTGACGTCAAGGTCTTCGGCGTCAGCCAGGATGACCAGGTCTCGCCGCTGTTTTCCTTTCCCTTGCCGCCCGCCAACAAGCCGGGCCGAAAATACGACATCCCCACCGGCATCGCCGTTTCCCCCGACGGCCGCAGAATCTACGTGGCGCTCAACGTCGCCAACCAACTCGCCGAACTGGATGCCGCGAGTGGAAAAATCCTGCGGACCTGGGACGTCGGCGTGGCGCCTTACGACGTGGTTTTGGGTCGCAACAAAATCTACGTCAGCAACTGGGGCGGCCGCCGGCCCGACGCCGGCAGCGTCGTCGGCCCGATCGGGCGCAACGGGACGGTTCGCGTGGATGCGCGCTCCATCGCCCGCGAAGGCTCGGTGTCGGTGATCGTCCCGAGCCGGCCGGGGGCGAAGGAAGCAACCGAAATCCTCACCGGCCGCCATGCCTGCGCGCTGGCGCTGTCGCCCGACAAAAAATTTCTGGTGTGCGCCAGCGCCGGCGACGACACCTTGAGCGTTGTTGACACGCGCACCGACAAGGTCGTCGAAACCGTCTGGGCGCGGCAAAGTCCGGCCGATTTGTTCGGCGCGCAGCCCAACGCGCTGGCCTTCGACTCAGACGGCGAGAAACTGTTTGTGTGCAACGGCACGCAGAACGCCGTGGCCGTTTTTCAATTCGAGCGCAAATCAAGATGGCTCGGACTGTTCCCCTATTTGCACTATGCGCCGGGCCAGACCCAAAACCTCGGCCTGATCCCGGTTGGCTGGTTTCCGGGCGGGATTGCCTATGACGCGCGGCGGCGGATGCTGGACGTGGCCAACCTCAAAAGTGTTTCGCCTGAAAAGGAGCCGGCTGCGAAAGGCAAGGGCCATGGCCTGGGTTTCAACACCCATCAATGGTATGGCTCGCTCTCGCTGGTGCCGCTGCCCTCCGGCGGCGCGCTGAAAAAAGACACGCAAACGGCGCTGGCGGACTTGCGTTATCCGTTGCTGGCGGAGGCCGCCTTGCCGGCCCGCACCGGCCGGCCGCCGCGGCCGGTGCCCGAGCGCGTTGGCGAACCGAGCGTGTTCCGGCACGTCATTTATATCATCAAGGAAAACCGCTCCTACGACCAGGTGTTCGGCGGCGTGGCGCAGGGCAACGGGGACCCGGACTTGTGCGTCTTTGGCGAGCGGGTCACGCCCAACCAGCACCAATTCGTCCGCGACTTTGTGCTGCTGGACAACACCTATTGCTGCAGCCTGTTGAGCGCCGACGGGCATCAGTGGACCGACAGCGCCATCGCCACCGATTACGTCGAGCGCGAGTTCGCCGGCTGGCCGCGCAGTTATCCGGGCGGCGCCGATCCGAGCGGGCGCGACGCGATGGCCTATTCCCCGGCAGGCTTCATCTGGAACGACGCCGCCGGGCACGGCAAAACCGTGGCCGACTTCGGCGAATTCACCACGGACCATCATTATTGGAGGGCGTCACATCGGCCGGAAAACAACTGGCTCGACGCCTACCGCGACCTCGTCACCGGCTCGAACGCCATCGTTTACACCGTCAAACCGGACCTGGCCGCGTTGCGACCCTACATCATGACCAACTACATGGGCTTTGATCTGAACGTGCCGGATGCGGTCCGCGCCGCGCGGTTCATCCAGGATTTGAAGCAGTTCGAGGCGGCGGGCCATTTCCCGGACCTGGCCATCGTCTGGCTGCCGGACGACCACACCAGCGGCACGCGCTTCGGCTCGCCCACGCCCGAGGCCCAGGTGGCCGACAACGACCTGGCCTTCGGAGACATCGTGGACGCCGTCAGTCATTCCCCGTTCTGGACCAACACGTGCATTTTCGCCATCGAGGACGATCCCCAGGACGGCTGGGACCATGTGAGCGCCTTCCGCACGACGGGCTACGTCATCAGCCCGTACACCCGGCGCCATGCCGTGGTGAACACCCAATACAATCAGACCAGTTTGTTGCGCACGATTGAATTGATTCTGGGCATTCCGCCGATGAACCAGATGGACGCGACGGCCACGCCGATGTTCGATTGTTTCACCGACACGCCGGATTTCACGCCTTACACCGCCGTGACCAATCAAGTGCCCTTGGACGAAATGAATCCGAATCCGAAGGAAATTTCCGATCCGGTCCTGCGCAAGGACGCGGTGGTTTCGTCAAAATTGCCGCTGGCCAAGGAAGACCAGTGTCCGGAGGATTTGTTCAACCACATCCTCTGGCGCGCCGTGAAGGGCTCGCATGTGCCTTATCCGAACTGGGCGGTGAAGGTTGCGGGAGACGATGATTAGTCCTCCGCGAACAAATACTCCAAATCCGTGGCGGTGAGGCTGCGCGCGAAGCCTTCCTCGCCCAGCACGTCGGCGATGGTCTGCGCCTTGCTCTGCTGCAATTCCCAGATCTTTTCCTCGACCGTGCCCGGGGCGATGAGCCGGTAGGCGTTCACTGTCTGCGTCTGACCGATGCGGTGCGACCGGTCAATCGCCTGTGCCTCCACCGCCGGGTTCCACCACGGGTCGTAAAGGACGACGTAGCTGGCATTGGTCAGGTTCAGGCCGGTGCCGGCGGCGCGCAGGCTCAGGAGAAAGACGCCCGGACTGGCGTCCGCCTGGAAGGCGCTGACCACCTGCTGCCGGTCCTTGGTCTGGCCGGTCAGCATGTGGGTCTTGATCTGGCGCGCCAGGCATTCCTTATCGAGCCGTTGCAGCATCTGGACAAACTGGCTGAAGACCAGGACCTTCTGGCCGTCGGCGATGAGCGGGTCGAGCAATTCAAACAGCGTCTCGGTCTTGCCGCTGGCCGTGTTGCTGCCGACAAGCGAGGGGTGGCAGCAAATCTGGCGCAGGCGGGTGAGCGCGGCCAGGACGTGCATCTTGCTCTTGTTGAGACCCTGCTCCTCGACGGCCTTCATCACCTGCTCGCGGCTGCGCCGCAATTCCGCCAGATACAGTTTGCGCTGCTCGTCGCCGAGCGGACAGTCGCGGCGCTGCTCGATGCGGTCGGGCAGGTCCTTGGCGACGTGCTTCTTGAGGCGGCGCAGCAGGAGCGGCCGCAGCTTGGCGGAGAGCCGTTTGCGCGCGATGCGCTGGGCGGATTCGGTCTTTTCCCAGCGTGTCTCCGTGCTCGGCGCCGATTCCTCGGGCGCGTGGGCGCGCGGCTCGTAGGTTTCCAAAAATTGTTCCTGGTTGCCGAGGTAGGCGGGTTGGATGAAATCCACGATGCTCCACAAATCCAGCAGCCGGTTTTCCAGCGGCGTTCCGGTGAGCGCCAGGCGATGCTCGCTTTTCAACTGCTTGACGGATTGCGTGACTTGGGCGCCGGGATTTTTGATGAACTGCGCCTCGTCCAGGATCACCGCGCGGAAGGCGAATTTTTGGAGTTCCTCGAGGTCGCGCCGGAGCAGCGCGTAGTTGGTCACGATCAAATCATGCTGCGGAATCTGCCGGCGCAAATTGTGCCGCGCCGCGCCGCTTTCCAGCACGAGCACCCTCAAGGCGGGGGTGAACCGCTCCGCCTCGCGCCGCCAGTTGTGCAGGACGGACGCCGGACAGATCACCAGCGACGGCTTGGGATTTTTGGCGTGGCGCTCCTTGAGCCACCCCATCCAGGCGAGCGTTTGCAGCGTCTTGCCCAGCCCCATGTCGTCGGCCAGGACGCCGCCCAGCCTGATCTGCGCCAGGTGGCAGAGGAAATCGAAGCCGTCCTTTTGATACGGGCGCAACTCGGCGCGCAGGCCCTTGGGCAGCGCCACGGAGGGAACGCCCTTGAACTCGGAAATGCGCCGGCGCAATTCCTTGGCTTCCGGCGAATCGGCGAACCGCGTCAACTCGCTTTCGTCCAGATGCGCGACGTGCTCCAAGCCGACTTTCTGGGGCACGGCGACAAGCCCGTCCACGCCCATTTCGGCCATCGCCTCGTGCGCGCCCTGAACGGCGGCGGCGTCCAGCTCGACCCAGCCGGAATTGGGCAGTTTCACGAACCGGCCCGCGGCCGAGGCCAGCCGCTCCAGGTCCGCCTTGGTCAATTTGAGGCCCTCGGCCTCCCATTCGGCGGAAACGGACAGCCAGTCAATGCCGCTGCCCTTGACGACCAGCCGCGGCTTGAGGGCGCGCGGCGCGAGGAACAGCCGGTGAAAGGCCGGGTTGCCGAGAAATTCGGCCTGGGGGGGGCGTTCCGCCCAGGCGGAGGCGAGCGCCCCGAGAAAATTTTCATTCGCGTCGCCGATCCACAGCCCCGGCTCGGGCGCAAACCAGTCCAGCTTCCGCAGCCACCGCACCGCCGGCTCCAGGCGCGGGTCGTCCAGGATTTCGGGCTTTTCCTCCGGACGCCGCTTGGCGTCGCTGGCGCTCCACTCGTGGCCGTTCCAGAACCAGACACTGTGGTCGCGCTGGCTGCGGGCCAGCAGGCGGAGGCGCACCGTGTCGTCCAGCAGCTCAAAGACGAATTGCGGCGCCGCCCGATGAGTGACGCAAAGCCGTTCCCAATCCACGCCGCGGGCCGATTGCGTTCTGCGCAGGTGCAGGAGCAACCGATGGCTCAACTTGCGGACCGGGATGGAGGGTTTGCGCGCCAGGTATTTCAGGACCGCCGGCGGCGGCGCGTCGCGCAACAGATAAAACGTGTTGCCCACCAGTGCCAGGGGCGGCTGACGGTTGAAGAATTTTGCGGCGGCGACGGAATGGTTTTCGCCGTCGGGCAGCGTGAAGCGGTGCGTGAACGCCAGTTCCGGATCGCCGTTTTCGAGATGCGGGGACAGGGCGATGATCTGGCCGTGAAACTGGAGCGGCCGGCCGTTCTCGGAAAACTCCAGGCGCCGGGTGTGCCCCCAGCGGGCCAGCCATTGCAGCAGTTCGGTGTCGGTCAACACCAGCAGGTCGGCGCCGTCATCGCGGTGGCGGTGCGCCTCGGCCAGCCACTGGATGAACTCCCAGTCGGGCGGCGGAAACAGCTCCTGCTCGTGCGTGGCGCGGACGACGAGGTCAATCAGTTCGCGCAGCGTGCGCGCCTTTTCGCCGGTGCGCGGCCGGGACAGGAGGAATTGCACGCCCAGGCGGTGGTGCGACGGCTCGGCGTCATCCGGCTGCGCCCGGCAGACCACCCTCAACGTGGCGCGGGGCGTCTCGAGCAGCGGCAGGGCCGGCGGCGAGAGCCAGTTTTCCAATTCCCGCACCAGTTGTTGCTCCTGCTCGGCCTCTTCGGCCCGGGCAAAGCGGTCGGCGCTGGCGTGGGCTTGCAGTTCCGGCGGCACGGGGCGTTTGGCGCGGAGGAATAGAAACGCCAACTCCTCCAAACGCGCCTTGCCCTGGGCGCTGAGCAGCCGCGGCCACCAGTTCGTGTCCGGAAAATCGCGGCGCGACAGGGACAGTTTCTCGAAATAATCCTCGAGCAACAGCCACGACCGCTGCGAATCGGAGCAGGCCGCAAAACTGTTCAGGATGACCTGGCGTTCCCCGACGGTCTCCCGCGAATCGGACAGTTCGCGCCGCAAATCGGCGAAAACGCCGTAGGTTTGCGAGAGCACCTTGTGGTGCGCGTCATATTTTGTCGTGCCCGCCCGCGGGCCGTTTCCATTTCTGACCGGACTTTTCGACATTTGAAAAGACTAGGCTGATGATTTGCGCACAGGCCGGGACGCGGGTCAATCAGAATTTGAAAAAAATTTGAGTCGTGCGGCGCGGCGGAGCACCCGTGCCGCGTCCGGGGCGTGCGATTGGAGATGCGCGGACGATCCTGCCGCTGATTCATGCCGAGCGACGGGGTCGTGGAAGACGCCGGGCATCCTGCCGAATTTTTCTTGCCAAGCCTGCCTGCCCACCCTCATTTTCCGACATGGCAGCAACGCGCAATTGCGACTTCGACGGTTCGTTCTATCAACAGGCGGATCAATTCTTTTCCGCGCATCCCCACCTGGGCCTGACGTTCGACGACCTGACGTTGGCGACGTGGTATTCGGAAATCCTGCCGCGCGACACGCGCCTGGACACGCGGCTGGCCGACCCACTGCACCTGAACATCCCGGTCATTTCGTCGGACATGGACACGGTCACCGAATCGCGCATGGCCATCGCCCTGGCGCTCAACGGCGGCCTGGGCCTCATCCATTACAACATGCCCGAGCGCGGGCAGTTGTCCGAGGTCAGCCGCGTCAAGAATCACGTCCACGGCCTGATTCAAGAGCCGATCAAGGTTTCGCCGGAACAGTTCATCGGCGACGTGCTGGCGCTGATTGAACAGAAAAAATTTGGATTCAGCACGTTCCCCGTCGTGGACGGAAAAGGCCGGCTCGTCGGGCTGTTGTCCGGCCACGTCGTCAAGCCGCGTTACGCCCGGCGCAAGGTGGCCGAGGCCCTCACGCCGCGGGCGCAGGTCCACACCATCAACCAGAAGGAACTGGGCAAGGACCCCATCGCCCGCGCCGACAAATTTTTCACCGAACACCTCGGCATCCACAAGCTGCTGGTGGTGGACGACGCCGACCAGTTGCGCGGCCTGATCACCTTGAGCGACGTGGAGCGCATCACCCAGGAGCGCAACGCGCAGTTCAAGCCGGCGCGTGATTCGCATTTCCGCCTGATCTGCGGCGCGGCGGTCAGCGCCACGCGCAACGCCTTCGGCGAACTGGACCGCGAGCGGATTTTGAACCACGCCGGCGCGCTGGTCGAGCGCGGCGTGGACGTCATCGCCGTGTCCACCGCGCACGGCCACAGCAAGGGCGTGGGCGACACGGTGCGCGTCCTGCGCGACGCCTTTCCGAAACTGCCGCTCATCGCCGGCAACGTCACCAGCGCGGCGGGCGTGGAGTTTCTGGCCGATTGCGGCGCCAACGCCGTCAAGGTCGGCCAGGGGCCCGGCTCGATTTGCACCACGCGCATCGTCGCGGGCGTGGGCATCCCGCAGATGACCGCGCTCTACGTCTGCTCGCGCGCGGCGGCGCGGAAAAAGGTGGCCATCCTGGCCGACGGCGGCGTCACCAAATCCGGAGACATCGTGAAGGCGTTGACGCTGTCGCACGCGGTGATTTGCGGCGGGATTTTCGCCGGCTGCAACGAGGCCCCCGGCGACGTGGTGGAGATCAGCGGCAAATTCTACAAGCAATACCGCGGCATGGGCAGCCTGGCGGCGATGCGGGCGGGCAGCGCGGCGCGGTACGGCCACGAAAAAGGTCCGGCGCAGAAGGTGGCGCCCGAAGGGGTCGAGGCCCTCAAGGAGGCCTGCGGCTCGGTGGACCGCGTGCTGGCGCAACTCATCGGCGGCATCCAGAGCGGCATGGGCTATCTGGGCGCCGCGAACCTCGCAGAACTCCGGCACAAGGCGCGCTACATCCGCGTCAGCCCCGCCGGGATGCGCGAGGCCGTCCCACACGACGTGGTGGAGTTAAAGACGGGGAACTGACCGTCATTACGATTGCGGCGTGGAAACGGCGACTTGCCGCAGCGCCATTCCTTTCACGCATCGGACAAAACAATTCCACGTCGCCGCTCACACCGTCCGCATCTGCACCGCGTCCACGACTTCGGTGCCCACGGAGATGGCGCCGATGATGACCACGGTGTCGCCCGGACGCAGGCGGCCCTGTTCGGCGAGGGTCTTGAGCGCCATTTCGATGGTGTTTTGCGGATTAATGAAATCAAATTCCACGACAAAAGGCGTCACCCCCCAGCACAGGGTGAGTTCGCGCGCGCATTTCTCGTTGTCACACAGGCCGTAGATCGGCGAATAGCGCGGGCGCATCCAGGCCGCGTGACGCGCCATGTGGCCATGCCGTGTGAAGACGAGCACCGCGGCCGCCTTGAGTTCGTTGGCCATGACGACGGCGCTTTTGACGAGTTTTTCGCGCGCGGTGGTCAGTTCCGCCGCGTCGTGAAACTGCGCGCTGCCGCTGCGCTCGGTGCGGACGGCGATGCGGTCAAAGACCTCGATGCACTTGAGCGGGTATTTGCCGACAGTCGTCTCGCCGCTCAGCATGATGGCGTCGGCCTCCTCGTACACGGCGTTGGCCACGTCGGTCACCTCGGCGCGGGTGGGCATGGGCGACTCGATCATGCTCTCCAGCATGTGGGTGGCGACGATGACCGGTTTACCGAAACGCAAACAGGTCTTGACGATGCGACGCTGGACGATGGGCAGTTCCTCGTAGGGAATTTCAATGCCCAGATCCCCGCGCGCGACCATGACGGCGTCGCTTTCGCGCACGATGGACTCCAGGTTGACGAGCGCCTGCTGGTCCTCGATTTTGGCGATGACCACCGGGCGCGGCTTGTCCTTCTCAAACAATTCCTTGAGCTGGAGCAGGTCGCGCGCCTCGCGGACGAAGGAGAGGGCGATGAAATCCACGCCCAGTTCCAGGCCCAGTTGCACGTCCTTGATGTCCTTGGCGGTGAGCGCCGGCAGGCTGACCTTGACGCCGGGCAGGTTGATGTGGCGGCGGCTGCCCAGGGTGCCTTCGGTGAGCACCTCGCACTCGACGCGGTTGCCGTTCTTGGCGAGCACCTTCATTTCAATCGCGCCATTGTCAATCAACACCACGTCCCCGACGCTGATGTCGTTGACGAAATTCTCATAGTTCACGTCCACCGAATGTTCCTCCTCGCTCTGTTCGCCGCGGACGGTCAGGGCGAATTTCTGGCCGGGCTGCAAATTGAGCGGCGAGCTGATGTCGCCGGTGCGGATGGCCGGGCCCTGGGTGTCCATCATGATGCCGATGTGCCGGCGGCGCGCGGCGGCCGTGGCGCGGATGTCGGCCACCACGCGGCGCATCCAGTCGTGCGGCGCGTGCGACATGTTGAGGCGGAAGACATTGACCCCCGCGTCCATGAGCCGGCCGATCATCCCGGCGGAATCGGTGGCCGGACCGAGCGTGGAAACAATTTTTGTCCTGCGTGCCATTCCCCGTTGCATCCGGAAAGCATAACGCCGCGCGCGGCGATTAAAAGTTCAAACTTGGAAAAGGTTTCCCGAATCGTTCGCGCATACAGGCAGCGAAAGAAGCCCCGCCACAATGATTTGACCACCGAAAAGCCGACGAAAGCAGGCTGCGGGCGGCTGAATTCAGCTTGCGTGAAAAAGTGATTTGTCCGAGGCTCTGGAGCGGAATGAAAGCTCGGCAAGCAATGAAGATTGCCGGTCTGCTTTGTACGACGGCGCTCCCTGCCGTGTTGCAAGCTCAATTCACCTACACGACCACCGACGGCGCGATTGCCATTACCAGGTATGCCGGCTCTGGCGGGGCGGTGGCCATTCCGAGCACCATCAATGGGTTGCCCGTGACCGGCATTGCGAGCTATGCGTTCGCGTTTAACACCAGCCTGACCAATGTCATCATTCCCGACAGCGTCACCAACATCGGAGACGTGGCGTTCGGGGGCGGGAGCCTGACGGCAATAACGGTGGGTTCAAATAATCCAGCCTACAGCGGTGTGGCGGGTGTCTTATTCAACAAGAGCCAGACTACACTCATCGCTTATCCAGGTGGCGAGACCGGCAGTTACCTCATTCCCGATGGCGTCTCCAGTATCGAGGACGGGGCGTTCGCGTGGGGCAGTCTAACCAATGTTACCATTTCCGACAGCGTCACCAGCATTGGAGACGAGGCGTTTTGGGGCTGCAGCCTGACCAGCGTGACCATGGGCGCGAACGTCATCAGGATCGGAGGCGGTGCGTTCGCTTATTCCTCGCTGGCCAGCGTCGCCATTCCGGACAGCGTCACCGGCATTCAGACCAATGCCTTCTTTTCCTGCATTAGCCTGACCCATGTCACCATCGGAAATGGCGTCGCCAGCATCGGAGACGGGGCATTCTCGGACTGCTCCCGCCTGGTCAGCGTCACCATCGGCACCAACGTCGCCCGCATCGGAAACGATGCGTTCGCTTACTCCGCGCTGGCCAGCGTCGCCATTCCGGACAGCGTCACCGGCATTGAGAGCAATGCGTTCTTTTCCTGTACCGACCTGACCAGCATGGTCATCCCCGACAGCGTGACCAGCATTGGCGATGGAGCGTTCGAGGACTGCTCCAACCTGGCCAGCGTCATCATTGGAACGGGCGTCGTCAGGATTGGAGACGAAGTGTTCGGTGACTGTGGGAGACTCACGGCAATCATGGTGAATTCAAACAATCCAACTTACAGTGATGTGGTTGGTGTCATGTTCAACAAGGACCAGACTACGCTCATCGTTTATCCGGGAGGCAAGACTGGTGGCTACATCATCCCCGATAGCGTCTCAGGCGTCCAGAGCAATGCGTTCAAGGACTGTTCGAGGCTGACCAGCATCACCATTCCCGGCAGCGTCACCGGCATCGGGGACAATGTGTTCTATAACTGCCACAGCCTGACCAACGCCGCCATTGGCACTAATGTCACCAACATCGGGAACGGGGCCTTCGCGAACTGCTCTCGGCTGGCCAGCGTCACCATCCCCGACAGCGTCACCCGCATTGGAGATGGGGCGTTCGGACATTGTGCCAGCCTGACCAACGCCGCCATTGGCACTAATGTCACCAACATCGGGAACGGGGCCTTCGCGAACTGCTCTCGGCTGGCCGGCGTTACCATCCCCGACAACGTCACCCGCATTGGAGATGGGGCGTTCGAGTTCTGCGGTCTGATCCGCGCCACTATTGGCAATAGCGCCACCAGCATCGGAGACTATGCGTTCGAATACTGCCCTCTGACCAGCGTTGCTATTCCCGACGGCGTCACCAATATCGGGCAATGGGCGTTTGGAGGTTGCGCCGGCCTGACCAAAGTTACCATTGGCGCTGAGGTCACCAGCATCGGCGACTGGGCGTTCGCTGACTGCAACAACCTAGCCGGCGTCACCATCCCGAACAACGTCACCAGCATTGGAAACGAGGCGTTCTATTACTGCTACAGCTTGACCAACGTCTCCGTTGGCACGAGTGTTAACCGCATTGGAAGCGGGGCGTTCTTCCACTGCTCCCGCGTAACCAGTGTCACCATCCCCGACAGCGTTATCAGCATCGGAGACTCGGCGTTCGAGTACTGCGGTCTGACCCGCGTCACTATTGGCAATCGCCTCACCGCGATCGGGGACGGAGCATTCGGAGGCTGCGCCGCTCTGGAAGGAATCTATTTCCAAGGCAACGCTCCCAGCGGCGATTCGACCAGCTTTAGCTCTGACCCGGGAACTGTTTATTACCTGCCGGGGACCTTGGGCTGGGGCGCAACGTATGGTGGCCTGCCGACGGCGCAGTGGACATTGCCGTATCCGCTGATTCTGAACAACGGACCCAACTTCGGGGTGCAAGCCGGCGGATTTGGCTTCATCATCTCTTGGGCCACGAATATCTCCGTCGTGGTTGAAGCCTCCACAAATTTGGCCGATCCCATATGGACTCTGGTGGCAACCAACACGCTAATCGGCGGTTCGTCTTATTTCAATGATCCGCAGTGGGTGAACTATTCCAGCCGCTTCTACCGGATAAGCTCCCCGTGAAATATGACGGTCTGCACTGCGGCATGGAGCAACGATCAAAAACCTTCCACGATTTCTTCCATAACCTTGTTCCTCATTTCCTCGACTCGGCTTCTCACCATTCCCGTCACCGGCAGCCACACGACCTGACCGCCGGCGGGCCTGTTCGCGCCCCGGCGCGGCGGACTGTGTTGCAAAACCTCGCACCCGGCTACGCTGGAACAGCCGAGAGCTTTGCCGAGGGAGCGCATCAACCGTGCCACGGTGGCCCCGCCCGCGTGGCGCGCACGCGATGGCCAACCCGGCGGCCGGCTCAGACCTCGATGCGCGCCCCCAGTTCCACAACCCGGTTGGCCGGCAATCGGTAGTAGTCCGTCGCGCTCTGCGAATTCCGTATCAAAAAGGTGAACAATCTCGCCCGCCACCCGGCCAGGCCCCGCCGGCGGGTCGGAACCACATTTTGCTGGCCCAGGAAGAAGGAGGTCTCTTCGGGCCGAAACTCCAGCCCGTATTCCTGGCTGCGCCCCAGGACTTCCGGCACCACCGGATCCTCCATGAATCCATAGCGTCCGATGACGCGGAAGAACCCGTTTTCAAACCCCTCCACCCGCACCCGGTCCGCCTTGCCCACGTGCGGCACGTCTTCGGTGACGATGGTCAGGAGCACCACCCGCTCATGCAGCACCTTGTTGTGTTTGAGATTGTGCAGCAGCGCGAACGGCGTGCCCTCGGGATTGCCGGACAGAAAAACCGCCGTGCCCGGCACGCGAACCACCCGGGCCTTCCGCATGTCCTCCAGAAACGTTTCAAACGGCAGGGTGGCGTCCGCCAGTTTCTGGCGCAGGACCTTCCGGCCGCCTTTCCAGGTGGTCAGCACCGTGAACACCGACACGCCCGCCAGCAGTGGAAACCAGCCGCCGTGGACGATCTTCAAGCTGGTGGCGGCGGAAAAGCCGGCCTCCACCGCGAAGAACGGCGCGCAAACCAGGCCGGCCTTCCAGAGGGGCCATTCCCAGACCCAACGCGCGGCAAAAAAGAGCAACACCGTGGTGATGATCATGGTCAGGGACACCGCCACGCCGTAGGCGCCGGCGAGGTTGCTGGAGGATTGAAACGCCAGCACTAATCCGATGCAGGCCAGCATCAGGCCGAAGTTGACACGCGGCACGTAAATCTGCCCTTTTTCATCCGGCGACGTGTGTTCAATGTTCATGCGCGGCAAATAACCGAGTTGGATGGCCTGCATGGTGAGAGAAAAGGCGCCGGAAATGACCGCCTGCGAAGCGATGATGGTGGCCATCGTGGCCAGCGCGACCAACGGATAAATCGCCCACGGGGGCGCGAGCTGATAAAACGGATTTGCCACCGCCGCGGGGTGCCGCCAAAGGAGCGCGCCCTGGCCGAAATAATTCAGCAGCAGCGACGGAAGCACCAGCCCAAACCACGCCAGCCGGATCGGCCTTTTCCCGAAATGTCCCATGTCCGCGTACAACGCCTCCGCGCCGGTGACCACCAGAAACACCGCGCCGAGCACCACCAGGGTGAACCAGCCGTTGTGCGTGATGAATTGCACGGCGTAGCCCGGATCCCACGCGGCCAAAACCCGGGGCGCTTGGAGAATCCCTTTGATGCCGAGGACAGAGAGGCACAAAAACCAGACGAAAGTGACCGGGCCGAATATTTTTCCCACCTGACCGGTACCGGCGGGCTGGAACACAAACAGGACGACGAGAATGACGATGGTCAAGGGAATGATGAAGGGGTCAAAAAACGGGGTGGCCACTTTGAGACCTTCCACGGCGCTCAAGACGGAAATCGCCGGCGTGATCATACCGTCGCCATACAGCAAGGCGGCCCCGAACAGGCCGAGGCCGACCATCGCCGCCACGACGCGGGCATGTCCCGCCTTCCGCTCCGGAAAAGCCAGCGCCATCAGGGCCAGAATGCCGCCCTCGCCCTGGTTGTCCGCGCGCAACACCAGCATCACGTATTTGATCGAAACGACGACGATCAGCGACCAGAAGACCAATGAAAGCACGCCGAGGATGTTGTCCTCGGTCGGCGGCAGCGCGCTCCGGTCTCGAAAACACTCCCGCAGCGCGTAAAGCGGGCTGGTGCCAATGTCGCCATAAACCACGCCCAGGGCGCCAAGGGCCAGCGCCAGGACGCGCGAGTTCCGCGTGGAAACCGGTTTGGGTTTTGATGCGTGTTTGGCGTCGTCCATCGGTTTCGTCCAATCTTGTTTCCGTTTCCTTTTTCCGACAAGCCCCTTCTGAAATCAAATATCCTCTCCGAAACAATCCTGGTTGTCCGGTCGTCAGACGAACCCGCCGCACTGGACGGACCGGCTCATGGCGTCCTGGAGGCGTTCGCGGGCGCGCTCGATCCGGTCTCTTGGACGCCCGGACTTCTGATTTCGCGAATTTTCTCGCAGCGGTTCGAGTGCGCGGATTTACACGCCGCTTCCATGATC
>JAGWMQ010000165.1 GCA_028873125.1 Verrucomicrobiota bacterium
CCGCCGCGCACGAGCGATTGCCGGGTGTCGAAACCGATTTTGCGCAACGCCTTCTTGACCGTTTCGACGTAGGCGTTCGGCACGTTGGGGATGATGAAATTCTGCCAGACGGTCAGCCGGATTTCGCCGGAGCCGTAGAGGTCGGCGATTTCCGCGACGCGAATCATCTGCTTCGGTGTAATTTGTCCGACCGGCACGGCGACACCAACATAGTTCAAACCCTTTTGCTTCTGGGAATAGACGCCGAGGTGAGAATGAGGAATTGCCGATTGCCGATTGCCGATTGCCGATTGTGACCCTGATTCGGACCGTTGTAATTTGAAGCCTAAAACATTCTCCGTTTCGGCGAGATATTTCTCCAGCGACCATGTTTCGAGCAGATGCTTCAGCCGGGCCTTTTTGCGGTCGCGACGATTGCCGTTGGCGATATAAACCCGGATGATAGCGACGAGGACCTTGTTCAATTCCGCCGGTTTGACTAAAATGCCGAGGTCGCGCGCGAACGCCTTGTGGCCGGTCGCGCCACCGAGCGCGATGCGGAAGAAATTTTCGCAGCCGACTTTTACAGCTTTCACGCCGATGTCGTTGGTGTCTTCCATCGAACTGATGAGTCCGCCGCCGTCAAAGGCCACGTTGAACTTGCGCGGCAGATTGTAAAATGAGCGGTCGTTGATGATCGTCTGCGCGAGCTGCTGCACGAACGGTTGCACGTCAATCAACTCGCGCGGATCAACGCCCGCCGTGGGACTCATCGTGAGGTTGCGGATGTTGTCCGCGCCCGCGCCGTGCGTGTGCAAGCCGACAGATTGAATCCGGCGCAAAACCTCCGGGCAATCTTTAGGCTGGATGAGCCGCATCTGGAAATTCGCACGCGTCGTTATTTGGACGTAGCCGCTGGTGAGTTCCTTTGCGATGTTCGCCAGTTCGCGGAGTTGAAACGTTTTCACCACGCCGCCGGGAATCCGCAGCCGCGCCATGAAGGCGTCCTTGACCGGCGTGAGGAAAAACAGGCCATTCCATTTGAACCGGAAAACGTCCTCCTTGTCCGGCGGCTTGTTGTTGACGGCGTTTTCGACGATCTGGTCGTAGGCGTCGAGCGGATGCAACTCGCGCTTTATGCGTTCTTCGGGAATCAAATCCTCCGGGGGCGCGGGCGCGGGTTCGACATCGCTGAACCGCTGGCCGCGCGCCGCGACGCCGGCAAAAACGCCCGCGAGATATTCTTTCTGCTCCGGCGTGAAACCGGCGCTGGCGACCGGCTCGGGAAGCGTGGTATTCATGTCAGTAAACGTCGCGCTGGTAGCGCTTGTCCGATTTCATCTTCGCGACGTAAGTCTTCGCGTCATCCGCGCTTTTACCGCCGGTGGTCTCGATGATTTTATGAAGCGCGTCGTCCACGTCCTTCGCCATGCGGCTGGCGTCGCCGCAGACGTAGAAATGCGCGCCGGCTTCGAGCCAGGACCACAATTCGCCGGCGTTTTCGAGCATCCGGTGTTGCACGTATATTTTTTCCGCCTGGTCGCGCGAGAACGCCAAATCCAGCCGTGTGAGCAGGCCGGATTTCTGCCAGGCAGTCAGTTGTTCCTCGTAAAGAAAATCCGCCGCGCGGCACTGGTCGCCGAAGAACAGCCAGTTTTTTCCTTTCGCTCCGGCGACTTCACGTTCTTCGAGAAAAGCGCGGAACGGCGCGATGCCTGTGCCCGGCCCGATCATGATCATCGGCGTTTCGCCGGACGGCGGCAATTTGAATCCATGCGACGGCTGGATAAAGACCTTTAAAAATTCTGCTTCGCCAACGCGGTCAGCGAGAAACGTCGAAGCCACGCCTTTGCGTCCGCGACCAAAACTTTCATAGCGCACGGCGCTGACGGTCAAATGCACTTCGCCCGGATGAGCGTTCGGCGACGACGAAACGCTGTAAAGCCGCGGCATCAGCTTTTTCATGAGCCTGACAAAATCCGCGGCGGGTGGCGGCTCGGCGAGGAGCAACAGCAAATCAACCACACCACGCCCATAAAGCCACTGCCTCAATTCGTCGCGTTTTTCGAGCGCGAGCAACTCGGCAAGTCCGCTGGAAGGGGCGGCGTTGGCGACGGTGGCAAAAAATTCCTGGGACGGTTTCGTGATGTCCAGATGGCGCAGGAGCGCTTCGCGCAGCGGCAAGGTTGAATCGCTGACCGCCACATTGTCAGTCGGGTTACATTTCAGCGCGGCGATGATTTCCTCAACGAGTTCGGGGCAATTCACCGGCATGACGCCCAGCGCGTCGCCGGGTTCGTAGGTCAATCCGCTGCCGTCGAGTGAAATTTCATAGTGACGAACTTCCTTGGACGAGCCGGGCCGGTTCAGCAAAACATTTTTGAGCAATCGGGCAGGAAATGGATTGGATTTGTCAGCAGCCGGTAGTTTGTAATCAGTGGCAACAGGGTGATGACCGTTGGTAACAACTACGGACAACTGACTACTGGTCGCTGACTGGCCAAGCTTTTCCCACAATCCATCCATCCATGCTTTGGCGGGTGCTTCGTAATCCGCATCGCATTCGCCGCGCGAGGCGAAGCGTTTCGCGCCAAGGACTTCGAGGCGGGAATCAAATTTTTTGGACGCACCACAAAAATCGGAATAATTTTTGTCGCCGAGGCCGAGCACGGCGAAGTGCAAATTTTCCAGACGCGGAGCGGCATCGGAGTTTAGCCAGTTCCAAAAATTCGCAGCGTTGTCCGGTGGGTCGCCGTCGCCCCAAGTGCTGGAAATAATAACCGCCTTGTCCACGGCGGCGAGATTGGCATTCTCGTAATCATTGAGCGCCAAGACGGACGGCGCGAAACCGCGCTGCTGCGCCTCCTTTGCAAATTTCTTCGCCAAGACCTCTGCCGTGCCGGTTTGCGAGCCGAACAAAACCAGCAACGGTTCGCCGGATTTCTGCGCGCCATTGGTCTGCGATGACTGGATTTGCTCCGGCGGCACTTGGGAAAACAAGCCCGCCAGAAAACCGTTGAGCCACGCGCGCTGCTCGGCGGTGAACGGGGCGGTTTCGGGAATGAACGGAACGCTATTCATTCAATTACGGTGAAAACGGCGCGCCCTGCCCGAAGACGGAGCGCGGCGACGGGAGGAACAGCGTCGCACAAAGAGTGAATGTGAATAACTGCGGGCATAATCAGAAGTTGAACTCCACCTGTGCCCAGAATTTCTGGATGTCCACGTTTGCGGCCTGCGACGACGTGGGAGTGAAAACGATGGCGTCCTGGCCGCTGTAATACGCATAGGCGACCAGCGCGGTCCAATGCTTGCCGAATTTTTTGGACGCCACGATGTCGAATTCATTGCCGTAATCAGCGCCGCCGTAGTCGGCATCGTATTTGTGATAGACGAAGCGCAGTGGAACCTGCACGGCGGGCAAGGTCACTTGCGCGTAGCCATACAAATCCCGCAGGCCGTTCGCCGGCGTGGTGAGAAACACATCATCCCAGCCGTTGAAAGCATGGAGCGTGGCCAGCGGGGTGCGGAACGAGGCACGCCCGCCGCCAGCACCGGTGTTCGCGCCGCTGCCGAGGTCTTCGAAGCCGTCGCCGAAGGCAAACGGCTTCACGCTCACGCCGCCTTCGAGATTGTAGTATTCCGTTCCGTATCGGAGCGTGCTGTCGGCGTAATCGGTTTGCCAAGCGAATTCAGCGCGATAATCCACCGAAACTTTGTCGCTGACCTTGGCCTGGCCCGCAAAATATCCGCCGTAAGTCGCGCAGGAATTGGGATCGCCGGCCACGGCGTTGTGCAAATCCAGCAGGTAGGCATAGCCAACGAACCGTCCGCATTTCCAGCCCGAGTAGGAGACATTCATCAAGTGCGACCGGGAATCGAAATCTGTGTTGGCGGCTGGCAGGCCGGACACATTGCCGAAAACGCGGTGAACGTCCCAGAGGTAGGCATAATGTAAATTGAGGTTTTTAATTGGCTCGCTCCCGGCGCTCACGGCATCGTAGGTCTGCATGTTTTGCCGCCAGCCGACGTCGCCGATGAAACGCTGGTTGTCGAGATTGATTTGCTGTTCGCCGACTTTCGCGGAAACCCAGTTGGCATAGCTGTAAGCCAGCCAAGCCTGATCGAGCCGCGTCAAAGGCGGATCCGCTACCACCGGACGCGCGCCCTGGCCGTTGGAACCTGCGGCGTTGTAAATGTGTTCCGAACCCAACACGGAAATGTTCGCGCCTTCCAGCATGGCTTGAAAACCGTAAAGTGTCGCGGTGGTGTAGCCGAAGCGCGTCCGGATCGTGGGCGCGTAGGAGTCTTTGGTGATGGCGGCCACGCCTTCCTCGTCCGCCTGTTCGTAGCGCAAACGAACATCGAGATTGAATTTCCCTTTCGCAATCGCGTCGGGAATCTTGCCGTTGAAGAAATTTTCCACGGCGTTGCTGGAAATGACAGGCGGCGGCTTGGCAGTGACCGAGGGGGGCAGAGGCGGCTGCGCCGTGCCCGGCAGCATGAAGGGTTGAGGTTGCGCGAACACCGAAGCGGTGGCCGCCAGGACCAACGCTCCGCCGGTCACGATTTTTTTGTGTTGATTGGGGTTGTGGGTTTTCATTTTCACTTTTAGGTTTGGAAACAAATTCACTGCCCGCAAATTTCATGCGGCTTTGGCTTGCTGGCAGCGCCGGTGCGCGCGTTCTTCGAGAAAGGTGACAAGATATTCGCGGCAGCGGTAGTATTCCGCGCTTTCCAGCAACGCGGCGCGGTCGCGTGGGCGCGGAAATGGAATCGGCAAAATGTCGCCAACGCCGGCGGCCGGGCCGTTAGTCATCATCACCACGCGGTCGGACAGGAAAATGGCCTCGTCCACATCGTGTGTGACCATCAACGCGGTGAGTTTGGTCCGATTCCAAACTTCCAGCAGGACTTGCTGGAGTTCGATGCGGGTTAAGGCGTCCAACATGCCGAACGGCTCGTCCAGCAGCAGCATTTTGGGCGACAGGGCAAAGGCGCGGGCGATGCCGACGCGCTGTCTCATGCCTTGCGAAAGCTCGGCGGGACGTTTGTGAATCGCATTGCCGAGGCCGACGACGGTGAGATAATACTCCGCGATTTGCCGGCGTTCGATTTTGCTCGCGGTGAAAAAAACCTGGTCCACGCCGAGCATTACGTTCTCGAACGCCGTCAGCCACGGCAAAAGACTCGGCGATTGAAACACCACGCCGCGATCCGGTCCCGCGCCGTCCAGTTCGCGTCCGGCCAAAATAATTCCGCCGCCGGAAATGTCATTCAATCCGGCGAGCATCGAGAGCACCGTGCTTTTGCCGCAACCGGAATGGCCGATGAGCGCAACGAACTCGCCTTTCTTGATCCGCAAATTAAAATCCTGAACGATGACCGCCGGGCCTTTCGGTGTCGGATAAATTTTTGTCAAATCAAACAATTCGACGTAATCGCTCATGGCCCGACCTCCACATTTTCCTGTTTGATTTCGCTGCGACGGACCGGCGTCTTGCGCCAGCCCGCCATTGTGCGTGGAATCGCCAAGTCTTCCGGCTCGATGTCCGGCAAAATTATTCTTTTCGTGATGGCCGTATGCCGTTCGCCTTTGGAATGAAGCATGAATTCAATGACTTCGCGGCGGATTTCCTTGAAACGCGGGGTATGATTCAGATCCTTGCGGTCGCGCGGACGTGGAAGGTCAATTTCAATTGACGGTCCGAGCGTCGCGCGCGGCCCGGCGGTGAGCGGGATGATGCGGTCCGCCAGATAAATGCCTTCGTCCGGGTCGTTCGTGATGAGCACGACGGTCTTTTGGCTCTCCTGCCAGATGCGGGAGATTTCGTCCTGCAACGTCGCGCGTGTCAGCGCGTCGAGCGCTGAAAGCGGCTCATCCAGCAAAAGAATTTGCGGGTCCATCGCCAGGGCGCGCGCGACAGAAACGCGCTGGCGCATTCCGCCGGAAAGCTCACGAGGCTTTTTGTCGCGCGCCGTCGTCAGATTCACC
>JAGWMQ010000166.1 GCA_028873125.1 Verrucomicrobiota bacterium
ATTTTGCAGGCCGACCACGATCTGAACAATCTCGTCGCCCGGTATTATCAACCGCGTCTCATCGCCAAAGACGGCCAGCCGGGTTTGGGCAAAGGCATGGACGGCCAGGCCGGCAAGGACCTGGTTGTCAAAGTTCCCTGCGGCACCATGGTGTGGCGGCTGGAGGATGGAATTTCTCGGATGCCGGCAAAGGAGTGCGAGGAAGTCCGCGAGGAAGAGAGGGCCACTTTTGCGACCAGTAGCGCCAGGCGGCCGTTGATCCGAACCGCGAGCGGCGAGAGCGCGCGGGAAATTGACTTATCAACGGAAACTCCGGATGAAACGCTTTCGCCGGTCGGCGGAGGAGAACTGGTCGCCGACCTCACCGAGCACGGGCGGCAATGGGTCGTGTGCCGGGGCGGCCGCGGCGGGCTGGGCAACCGCAATTTCGCCACGGCCGCCCGCCAGGCGCCTCGATTCGCGCAGCCGGGCGAGCCGGGTGAAGAGGGAAGCTTTTTGCTCGAACTGCGGATCATCGCCGACGTCGGACTGGTCGGTTGTCCAAACGCCGGCAAATCCACGCTGCTCACGGCTATTTCCAAGGCGCGTCCCAAAATTGCGCCCTACCCCTTCACGACGTTGCACCCCCAGATCGGCATCGTGGAATACGGCGACTGGAAACGGCTCACCGTCTGCGACGTGCCGGGATTGATCGAAGGCGCGCACCGGAATGCCGGCCTGGGTCACGCCTTTTTGCGGCACGTGCGGCGCTGCAAGATGCTCGTGCTGCTGCTCGACATGGCCGGCGCCGACGGTCGCGCGCCATGGGACGATTACCAAAAACTGCTGCGTGAACTGGACCTTTACGATCCGGTCCTGCTGGAAAAGCCGCGCCTGGTCGTCGCCAACAAAATGGACGAACCGGCCGCCGAGAGGAATTTGAAGGCGTTCAAACGAAAGATAAAAAAGGTCCCGCCGCTGCCCATTTCCGCCGCATTCGATGAGGGCATTGAACGATTCAAAAAAAAGATTCGCCAGGCTGTCGAAGAGGCGGGTTGAATCGGAATGACCCGGCGCATTCCAATCCCGCGCTACGGGACCGCGCGGCCGCACCCGGGAGTCATTCCAGTCCGGCCACTTGCGCATCGCAGGTAATCAGCCGCTCTCCCTTCCGGACGGTGATCTTTGAATTTTCAAACCGGACCCCGCGGGCGTGGTAAATTTTCATCCCCGTTTCCGTTGCCAGGCTCACGTTGGACAGCGTCACATTCTCGATGGGCATCTCCGGCAAGCCGCGGATGGTGCCGGCCGTGGCACAGTCCGTCGCCGTCACATTGCGGATGGTGATGTTTTTATTGACGGGCGTCCGCCTGGTGACGGGTCCGGGCTTTTCGGTTGCCGGGTTCTTGGGCGCGGTCCGTTCGGGATAATAATCAATGATGTAAATCGGGTTTTGAACCTCCGTCATTTTGAGGTTTTCATAAGTGACATTTTGAAGGAGCCCGCCCCGGTCGCGTCCGGTCTTGATGCGAATGCCCGAATCGGTCTGGCGAAACGTACAGTGGCTCACCGTCACATCCTCGATGCCGCCGGCGGTGCCCGACCCGATGGAACAGCCGTGCCCGTGCGCGAAGACGCAGTTTTGGATGCGGAAATTCTTGTTTCCAGGCCGGCGCTTGGCGACGGGCTTGATGGCGATGTTGTCGTCGCCGGTGTCAATCGAACAGCCGCTGATGAGGAAATTCCAGCCCGACGGATCAATGCCGTCGGTGTTGGGCGAGTCGGAGGGCGCGTAAATATGGATTCCGCGGATGGTCACGTCTGTGCAACTCTGCGGCGCCAGATGGAACATCGGCGAATTTCTGAGGGTCACACCGGCCACGAGCACGCGCCTGCAGTTGGACAGCCGGACCAGGAAGGGACGGTGCGTCATCCCCGGCTTGGACCGAAAGGCCCCCCACCACGCCGCGCCCTGGCCGTCAATGACCCCGTGCCCGCTGATTTCCACGTCGTGCGCTTCCGACGCGCTGATGCAGTCCTGATAACGGTTGCTGAGGACCGGATGACGCGCCAGGTCGTCGCTGATCAAAATCACCGCGCCGCGCTGCAGATGCAGGTTGATACAACTGGCGAGCTTGAAGGGACCGGTAAGAAATTTTCCAGCCGGCACCCGCACCGTCCCTCCGCCGGCGTCGGCTGCGGCGTCAACCGCCTTTTGGATGGCGGCGGTGTTCATTATCCTGCCGTCGCCCACCGCGCCGTAGCAGGTGATGTCGAAAGTTGCGCGGGGAATGACCGGCAGCGGGGGCGCTTGCGTGGACGCGCCCAAGGCGCCGGCGAAAACGAAACCTGCCAGAAGGAGAATACCGACAAGCGAAAGGGTTGAAATCACGCGACCATCCTAAAAAACGTCCTGTTTCGGTCAAGCTTGGACAAAGAAACCACATCAGTCTGAGCGCGTTCCGGCGTTTCGGACGGAACGGCACGGGCTAGGTGGCGGCGACGCGGAGGCATTTGCCACCCGCCCTGATGGCAGGTGGGGCATCAAAGGTGCCGGCTTCGAGAAACGTCCGGATCTGGCGGTTTCATCCGGCCGCCGGCCAGGTGGGAGAGGCTGGCAGCCGCGATTCCATCCCATCGAAGCCGTTGCGTTCGCGAATTGTCGGTTACGGCGAAATCCGGACGCGGTAGAAATAAACGTTGCCGGTAATGGAGTCGTCGAACTCCATGTCCGTGCCGGTTCCGCTGTTGGTGGCCACCGGGGTCCAGTCCGCCGGGAAGAGGGTGGCGGAGCGCTCGATCACATAGTTGCGCTCCGCCACACTGGGCCAGGAAATGGCGGCGGTGGTGCCGGAAGGAAGCGGCGTCGCGGCATGCAAACTCGGAAAATCATTGGGCAGGTTGGGGTCCACGCCGGCCACGTATTTCTGCCAGTTGTTCACGCCGTCCCCGGACGGGCAGGCGTTGGAGACGGACAGGAGATTATAGACCGTGCCGAACCAGCGCAGCCGCCATGAATCCGGGATGCCGTCGTTGTAAGTGGAATTGGCGCGGCTGGACAGGGTGATGAGTCCCGTCAAGGTTTGCTTCGGGAACGAAGCCAGGCCGTTGGGTGAAGCCGAGGCATGATCAAAGTGGACGGCGTAAGCCGACAGGCTCGTCGCGCTCGTCGGGATCGTGACCGTCAGCGTGCCCACGGTCACGTTGCCCGTGAGGCCGGCGATGGCGCTGTTGAGCCAGGCAGCGGCGTAATTGTCGTTGCCGGTGGAATCCGCCAACGCGGGCGTTCCCAATGCCGGATTGGGCGAGAAGGAAATGGGCGCCGTCAGCGGCGGCGAGCCGTCGAGCGGTACCACCGTCAGATTGAGCATCAGGAGACGCAACGGATAGCTGCCAAGAATGTTGGCGGTGATGGGAATCTGAACCGTCTGTCCCGCCGAGCCTTGGACATCCGTCGCGGCGAAGTTGACTTGCGGCGAATTGGTGGAGGAGGTGTTGATCTGCGGCTGGGGATTGTCGGCGGGCGCGGCGACCACTCCACCGGTGACATAATTGGTATTGGGCACGGGTTCGGCCACGAGGACGCCGTTGGTGTAGTATCGCCGCCACCACCACAAGCCGGGATCCAGGGAACGGCGGAAGGTGACATAGACGTCGCACACGTCCAATTTGCCGTCGCCAAACGCAATCTGGTTGATGGTCGTGTCGTTGCCGTCGAAGAGCAGGTCTTCATTGCTCGCGGTCAACGAGGTGTCGGCCGTGTAGTAGCCCTGTCCGCTGCTGGTCACGCCGAAGGTGCCGCAGGAATCCATGCTGTCAAAGAAATCGCTGCCCGGCGGCGGATAATTCAAGGAGTAGATGGCCGATTGGAACACCTGCTCGACATCGGCGTTGTCCAGGTTGGTGTTGCCAAAATCGCCGGCGTTGAACCAGCGGAACGGCGCGCAGTCGCCGGCGATGTATTTGCGTGTTCCAATGACGATGTCCTTGATCGAGTTGATCAGTCCGGAACCGATCAGCGCCCCGTTGGTCGGCGTGGCGATGTAAACCGACGAGCCGGGCCGGCCGATGCCGTCCGACGTGGCGGAGGGCCGGCCAATTCGGATCTCATAATTGGTCTGGCCCATGACTGCTTTGGGCGGCACGTAAAAGGCATAGCCGCCCAGGATCACTTTGCCGCCGCTTTGCAAAAATGTCGTGTCATGCGCCTGAGAATACTGGATCAAATCCTGGGATTTCGTGTTGTATAAATTGGTTTCGCCGGCGCGTTCCAGCCACCCCACGCCGAGCAGATTCTCGCTATCGTTGGTGAAGACGGCGTTGAGGAAGGGTTCGCCGTTATAGATGAATTCCTGGTTGGTCGGAGGAGGATTGGGCAGGTCAAACACATAATTTGTCGTAATGTCCACGTTGGTCACCGGCGGGGTGCTGTTGGTATCCACCACCGTGTTGGTGGTGTATGTTGCGTTGGTTGCATAACCCAGAAACACGGCCGGCGGAATCACGATGTTATACCCCGGATTGGCGGTATCCGGCTTGACCAGGAAGGATTGAAACCCATACGCACCTGGAAAGACGGCGGGTGCGGAGTTGACGTTGGTTACGGTGAGGTTAAATTGCAGGCTGTAAATCTGTTGGCTCGGCAGGACGCTCAACGTCACCGGCGCGTAGAAGATCTGTCCCGGCGAGGCCACAAAATCGCTGGAAGCCTCGCCCGACGCGAACCCGAAGCTGATGGCGTTGGCCACAAAATTGGACGACGAGAAGATTTGGGTAATGATGGCGCTGGGCTGGTAATCGGCCCTGAAGCCGCGGATTTTGAAGGTCAGATTGCTGTCCGCGGGGACTTGCAGCGACAAACCGGTGCCGCTGGAAATCGGCCCGATGGCAACGGCGTTGGTCGGATCGGGATCGGAGCCGTCCGTGGTGTAATACATCTGCGCGCCGCTGGTGACGTTGGTGACGCTGAACTGGGCGGCGTTGTTGCCGAGGATGATCGGATTGCCGACTTGAAAAATGAACTCGGCGGTGACAATCGCGCTGCTGCCCCCGGGACCCGCGTTCACCGCCTTGATCGTCAGGTCGGGCGCCGTGGTCACGGGCAAAGGCTGCGCATACAGGAGGCCGTCCTGATAGAATGGCGGCGTGCTGCCATTGGTCGGATTGGGATTGCTCCCGTCGGTCGTGTAATAGGTCGCAACGCCGCTGGTGTTTGGACTAATCGCCAGAAGCAAATCATTATGGGTGGTGAAGGCACCGCCGCTGACCGCATGGAACACCGTGACCGGGGTCGGGGTTCCCTCATAATCAAACCAGCCGATGCTGGGCGAGTCTGGCGGCGGTATGGGCACGGTGACGCTGACTTCCGAGGAATTGGCGCTTTCGCCGCCGGTGTTTGAGGCCGAAACGACGTAGTAGTAAGTCGTCCCGCTGATCACGGTGGTGTCGGTGTAGCTCGTGGACGTCGTGCTGGCAATGGTGGTGTAAGGCCCGCCACTGGAAGTGGAGCGCTTTACGTCGTAATTCGTCGCGCCCGTGCTGGCCGTCCAGGTCAAAGTCACCTGCCCATAAGTCGCGTTCGCGTTCAAGATCTGCGGGGGACCCGGCGGCGGCGGCGGCGGCGGCAGCAGACCGGTGCCCGTGACCGCGCGGATGACGTGGTAGTAGTCTTCGCTGGTATAGACCGTGCCATCCGCGGCGACGACCACGCCGTAGGGCAGCCGGGCTTCAACCGTGCCCACCACGTCCACGTTGGTGGTCGTTCCGTCCCACCAACCCGGAAAAATGTCACTGGCCGGGTCCAACGGCTGCGCCCAGTCGTTGGAGCTGACACCGTAAAGGTTGGTGACGATGATGGCGCCGGTGTTGTCGGGAAAAATGGCTTTGACACGGTGATTGCCGTGGTCGGTGACGACCAAAACACCGCCGCCCGCCTCGGCGATTCCGGACGGTTGAAAGAATTGGGCGGTGTTGGTGGTGGCGCCTTGATTGT
>JAGWMQ010000027.1 GCA_028873125.1 Verrucomicrobiota bacterium
ACGCTTTTCATTTCCCCGGATTTTAACGGCGGGCATTCCAAAACGGCGAATTCCAGACCTGCCGCCGTGCGCCGATGACAAACGGAAGTGATTTTCGACAAGTCGAGGTCGTGCCGCCATTCCGTGCCGTCGTCGGTTTGAACCGAGCGGGGCGCATCGTGAACCAGCACATCGGCTTTACAGATAAGGCAGAATTTGAGAAGGAAACCATGCCGGTCTTGGGCGCGATGCGAATTCGCCATCCCAAGAAAACCAAAGGCCAAAACTACAATGTGACGACCGACGCCGGCCAGTGCTGCGACGGCGGGAATGGAGGATGTTGCTGATGTTCACGATTGTGATTTTCCTGGCCGCTTGCTTCGTGGCTCATGCCAACGGTGCAAATGACAACTTCAAAGGCGTCGCCAGCCTGTTTGGCAGCCGGACATGCAACTATCGTGCGGCCATCGGGTGGGCAATTATCTGTGACCGTGGACGATCCAGCAGTTTGCGCGCAGCGTTACACCGGCGCAGTTCTGGGCGTCAACGCGGGGAAGTTGCTGGATGGACTGCACTTCTTGAGTGCGGGTGCGGCAAGTTTTGCGCGCGGGCTGAACGATACGCCCGAAATGGTCGCGTTGCTGCTGGTGGCCGGCACCCTCGACATTCGCTGGGGCTTCGTGGCGGTGGCGGCGGCCATTGCCGTCGGTGGGCTGTTGAATGCAAAAAGAGTCGCCGAGACGATGAGCCACAAAATCACCGGCATGAATCCCGGACAAGGCTTCGCCGCCAATCTATCCACCGCGTTGCTGGTCACGACGGCCAGCTTTAACGGCCTGCCCGTGAGCACGACGCACGTGAGCGTCGGCTCATTGCTCGGCATGGGCGTTGTCACACGGCAGGCGAAATGGCAAGCCGTGCTCGGCATTGTCGCTTCGTGGGTGATTACACTGCCTTGCGGCGCGTTATTTGCGGGAGCAAGCTGCCGCCGACTCAAGCAGAACTTGAAGCCGCCTACAAGCGGGAACTGCGAAAGCGTTACAGCATTGAGTTCACGGGTTTGTTCACCATTACGAACCAACCCATCGCGCGCTTCGCCGAAAATTTGCGGCAACACGGCAATCAGACGGCGGCCATTTTGCCACGCTCCAAGCCGGAAACATGCGCGTGGCGCTGTGGGATAAGCATTGGGATTGGGAAGCGCCACGAGCAAAAGACGAACGTCAATTTGGGCTTTGGTCAATTGAGTGTGTGCCTATGCACATGACTCAACCTGGCTCAATCGGACCCAACTCATTGTGGTTTGGCTTGACGTAACTTGCCAAGGTGTTGTGGTTGGTTGAGTCATGTGCATAGCCCTAATTGAGTGAAACAATCATGCAGAAATGACGCGCGCAATCTGAATGAAAATGAAACGAGCACTTGCAGCTTTGGACAAACTTGGAGCAGCCGGAGCCATTCTTGCGGCAGCGGCTGCGCCCTGTTGTTTTCCGTTGCCCGCGATGGTCGGGACGGCGCTCGGCTTGGGCGCTTTGCAGTCATGGCTTGGCTACATGGATTATGCCATTCAGGTCTTTGCCGGGATTTCTGTCGTTGGCAATATATTCGCTTTCTGCCAGCATCGGCGCGCCTGGCCGCTGGGGGTCGGACTGACAAGTGTGGCGCTTGTTTTCTTCGCATTTTATGTCAGCTATCAGGTCGCGTTTATTTATACGGGGTTGGCTGGTTTGGCAGTGGCGGCGGTCTGGAACATCGTTGCCAAGCGGCGGGCGGGTTCAAGTTGTAGGCCGGTTGAATTGCAATCCACCGTCGCCTGTCCGCAATGCGGCCATCAGAAGACGGAGACAATGCCGACCGATGCGTGCCTCTATTTTTACGAGTGTGAGAATTGTCACGCCACTCTGCGTCCCAAGCCCGGTGACTGTTGCGTGTTTTGTTCCTACGGTTCGGTCAAATGTCCACCCATGCAATCGGGAGTTGGTTGCTGCGCGACATGAGTTGCGGCGAGCAAATTGATTCAAGGGAAAATGTTGCGAAAATTTGCGCCTGTGGTGTAATGTCCGGCGAATGTTTCATCTAACCTTGAAACCATAACGATATGACCAAAGACCCCGTTTGCGGCATGACAGTGGACGAAACATCCGCGTTGCGCGCCGAACGGGACGGACAGACTTTTTATTTTTGCAGCAACCACTGCCGACAAAAGTTTCTTGCCCAATCCGCGCCCAATAATCCGATTATTCCCGTAACCACCAGCGGCGCACACCCGCACACGGCCTCTGAAGAACATGGCCATGTCCACATGCAGCATGGTCATGCCGAAGCAAAACCGTCGCCAGCAGCGAAGTATTTTTGTCCGATGTGTCCTGGCGTGGAATCGGACCAGCCGGGCGATTGTCCAAAGTGCGGAATGCCGCTGGAACGGAATCCGGCCTGGGTTGCTCCGGCGGGGCGCAACACCATTTACACCTGCCCGATGCACCCGGAAATCGAGCAGGATCATCCGGGCGATTGCCCGAAGTGCGGAATGCCACTGGAACCCAAAACTGTTTCTGCCGAGCCGGAAGACGACAGCGAAATCCGCGCGCTCACCCGCAAATTCTGGATCAGCCTGGTCCTGACGGCACCCATCCTGTTTCTGGCGATGGGTAAATGGATTCCCGGCGTGCCAATCGAACAGTGGATTCCCAAGCCGGCCTCCCAATGGTTGGAATTTCTGTTGAGCACGCCGGTGGTGCTGTGGGCGGGTGGGATGTTTTTCGACAAGGCGTGGCGTTCGTTGAAGACGCGCCAGTTGAACATGTTCACGCTCATCGCCACCGGCGTCGGCGCGGCTTATCTTTACAGCGTCGTTGCCGTCGTCGCTCCCGGCATTTTCCCCCCGTCGTTTCAGCGCCACGGCGAAGTGGGGCTTTATTTTGAGGCGGCGGCGGTCATCACGGTGCTGGTGCTGTTGGGACAGATGCTCGAAGCCCGGGCGCGCAGCCGCACTGGGCAGGCAATCAAGGCTTTGCTTGGCCTGGCGGCCAAGACCGCACATCGCGTTCGGAACGGTCAAGAAGAAGATGTGCCGGTGGATGAATTGCAAAAAGGTGACGAGTTGCGCGTCCGGCCCGGCGAGAAAATTCCCATTGACGGTGTGATTATCGAGGGCCGGAGCAACGTGGACGAGGCGATGATCACCGGCGAGCCGATGCCGGTCGCCAAAGGCGTGCAGGACGCGGTCGTCGGCGCAACCGTCAACCAGACCGGGACCTTTTTGATGCGGGCGGAGAAAATCGGCTCCGAAACACTGCTCGCCCAGATTGTGCGGATGGTGGCGGAAGCCCAACGCAGCCGCGCGCCCATCCAGAAACTGGCGGACAATGTGGCGGGATATTTTGTTCCGGCCGTCATCGGCATCGCCCTTGTCACATTTGCGGTCTGGTCCGTTTGGGGGCCGGCCCCGGCGATGGCTTTCGCGTTGGTCAACGCGGTGTCGGTGCTGATCATCGCGTGTCCGTGCGCGCTGGGGCTGGCAACGCCGATGTCCATCATGGTTGGCGTGGAGCGAGGCGCGCAATCCGGCATTCTCATCAAAAACGCGGAAGCGATTGAAGTAACGGAAAAAATCACACACCTTTTGACGGACAAGACCGGGACGCTGACCGCTGGAAAACCGAGAGTCACAAGCCACAAGGTCGCTTCAGGCGAGGAACGGGATGCGGTCTTAAGTTTGGCGGCTTCGCTTGAACAAAACAGCGAACACCCGCTGGCGCGGGCGATTGTGGATGAGGCCAAGGAAAAGAAAATCATTTTGTCTCCGGTGAGGGATTTCGAGTCCACGACCGGCGGCGGCGTGGCGGGAAAAATCGGCGACAAAATCGTGCGCGTCGGAAAGGAGAAATTCTTACGCGAGTCCGACGTGGCAATTCCCGATGACTTGAAACAGGCATCGCAGCAACTTCAGGAAAAGGCGCAGACGGTGGTCTGGGTCGCGGTAAATCAACAGGCGGTCGGCATCATCGGCATTGCCGATCCCATCAAAGTGACGACGCCCGCCGCCATCCGGGCGCTCCACGACATGGGATTAAAAGTCTTGATGTGCACCGGCGACAATCGCAAAACCGCCGAGGCGGTGGGACGCGAGCTGGACATTGACGAAGTGCGGGCGGAGTTGACCCCACAAGGCAAACATGAGTTGGTCAAAAAATTGAAGGCCGAAGGCAAAATTGTGGCGATGGCGGGAGATGGCATCAATGACGCGCCGGCGCTGGCCGAAGCGCATGTGGGCATCGCAATGGGCACCGGAACGGACGTGGCCATCCAAAGTGCCGGCATCACTTTGGTCAAAGGCGACCTTCAAGGCATCGTCAAGGCGTTGTCCCTGAGCCGGCGGGTGATGAAGAACATCCGGCAGAATTTGTTTTTCGCTTTCGTCTATAACGCGCTGGGAGTGCCGGTGGCGGCAGGCATTCTATATCCGTTGGCCGGTTTGTTGCTCAACCCAATGATTGCCGGCGCGGCGATGAGTTTCAGTTCACTTTCGGTGGTCAGCAACGCGCTGCGATTGCGCAAAGTGAAGCTGTGATGGAACCGAACAGCAGAATGTTTCCATCTCGTGGTGGAAATAGTTTGGTGGCGTGAGCCTTCCGGCCCGCTGGTGTTCTGATGGCTCTGGTGTGCGTGGCGCGAACGCGGATTGTGGCACGCGCTCTTGGCGGGAACAATCGCGGCATTGCCAATGGCGGCGTTGCCACTGGCTTTCTTTCACGGAACCGCCTTTCGTCAACTCGTGACCAACAGACCCGTTGTTTTGGTCGTGTTGCGGGGCCGGCCGGGCTATCAATGCCCAATTTGCACGCGCCAAGTGCATGATTTCGTCACTCACGCCGATGAGTTCGCCGCACAAAATGCGCAGGTGTTGATGGTTTATCCCGGTCCGGCGGAAAACCTCAAGGCGCGCGCCCAGGAATTTCTTCAGAACAAACAGTGGCCGAAAGATTTCCTGTTTGTCATTGACCTCGATTACAAGTTCACCACGGGCTATGGCCTGCGCTGGGACGCCAAGAACGAAACGGCGTGTCCCTCGACTTTCAGCATAGACACAAAGGGCAAGGTGCGCTTCGCGCACGTCAGCAAATCGCACGGAGATCGTGTCGGCGCAACCGCGGCGTTGGATGCGTTGCAAACTTTGAAGTGAACCGGCACATTTGCGAAATCTTGAAGCCGGTTGGATTGCTCTGGCTGCTGGTCTGCGTCGCGCCGGCCGCGCGTGACGGAACATTTGCACTGCCGCTGACTCAAACCAATGGCTGGCAGTTTCTGCAATACCGGAAAATCCCACCGAACACATTCCGTTGCATCTCGGCGGGCCTTGTCATCGGGGGCACCAACTCCGCTGCGCCTGCCGTATTCCCGTTGACCAATGAATTGACTATCACCGAACTGCGCGTGAGCGGGAAGATTTCCGGTTCATTGAAAGTCCCGCCGGACAAGCAGGGTGCAAATGAATTTGATGACTATACCTTGCGCATGGGATTGGTCGAGCCGGGGACGCGCACGTTAAGTTGGTGGGAGAAAATGACGGCCGCCGATTGGGTCAAAAAGCTGTTTGCGCTCGCGCCGCCCGGCACCGGCATCAGAAAAATTCACTTCTTCAATGTCGGCACCGACGCGGCCCAGATAGGACGCAGCCAGGTTTGTTCGAGCGACGGCCTGATGGAGCAAGCGGTAGTGGCCGTGCCGGATGCCGACGGACATTTCACCTTCACCAATCGTTTCGCCAAGCCGGTCAATGTGGTCGCACTCTGGATTTCCAGCGACGGCGACGATACCCATTCACCGTATGCCGTCACTCTCAACAGAGTGGAACTTGAAACGACGCCATAACTTTTCAGACCCGGGGTTTTTGAAATAATTCCCAAGCCGGGGAGTCTTACCTTTGATGAATGCCATCGGATGTGCGACCCACAGCCTCGCCGGAGAAATAGCTTTTCGGTTCAGGCCGGAGGCGAATGGCTCAACACCACCCGGAACAGATGCGGCCGTTTCCGCCGTCCTTCCACCATGACCCGAGCGCCCTGGCCAAAGTCCACCTGCGCCTCCGTGCCCGGCGCCACTTCCATCCGCACGAACGCTTCGGGTTGCGTCCGCCGCAAGTGCCGCACAAACCGTTTGACCGCTTGATAACTGCCGGCAAAACCGTGCATGACCACCAAATGCTGATAGATCCGTTGGGCGCTCAAGCCCGCGGCCACCGCCGCCTCAATCTGCGGCGACAACGGCAAACACATACTTTGCCGGCCAGCGGTCGAGCCGGGGGTCGAAATGGCTGGTTTTGCCCCATCCTTGGAGTTGACGCCGGGGGTCTAAATGGCCGGTTTTGACTGCGCCAGCCGCAGATGCCGGCCCACCGTCTCGCGGTGGACGTCCAGTTCACGCGCAATCCGCCGGTGCGACCAGCCACGCGAGGCCAAAGTTAAAATCGAATGTTGCAGACTCACGTTGAGTTCGTTCATCGCGTCCTTGTGCAACATCCGTCGCACACAACGCAATCTCGTCCTCAAAGTGGGCGGTTTTCATTCGACCCTCACTGGCTGGTTTTGAGTGACCGCTGACATTTCAATAAAGGAGATTCGCCGGTGCAAGTTGCCGAACCGCGTGCATTGCCATTTCCGCATTGTGAGGTAACAGGGCAAGGTGGAATACGGTCTTGAACTTTCATCGAAGCCAGTTCATTCATTTTTCAATTGCAAGCTGTTTGCACCAGTATTGCAAACTATTTGCAATTGTCAAATCCATGCCCCAACCGATTAAGAGCGGTCATCAAGAAAATCCAGCGAGCGCGACTAAAAAGTCCGAAAATGTTTCGCGGGGTATCACAGCGTTTTGACCACCCGCCAAAAGGAACTGCCGGGGCGTCTGGCTGGCGCGGCGCGGCCAAAAAGGGACTCTTTTTCCTGACACAGAACGACACAGAAAACGCCGAAATCCTGGCTGTGTCAGGAACGTGTCAGACGGCGGTTTCGCACCCAATCCTGACACATTTCGACACGCCCTTTTCTACCCATAGGCGCGCATAGACTCCAGAAAGTGCTTGCAAACACTTGCGTCTTGGTGTATCCCTGCGGGAAACTATGACACAAGAAAGGCATTTATGAGTAACTGAGAAAAAAACCAAAGTGTGGGTTCAAATCCCAGCCCCGCAACCAATTTCACGGCGCTGCGGACCTCCGGCCGGGGCGTTTATTTTCTTCAAAAATTCCGGCCAACCCCTACCTTCGGCGCGTGCGCACCGTTTCCGTTCAACTGGGCCGCCGCAGTTACTCCGTCAAAATCGCGCCGGGTTTGCTGGGGCAGATGGGCCGCCACTGCAAGCGGCTCAAGGCCGCCGGCCGTTGCGCCATCATCACGGACGCCAACGCCGGCAGATATTTTGCCAGGACGGCCTTTCAGGCGCTCGCCCACGCGGGCTTCTCGCCGGTGTTGATCAGGGTTCCGGCGGGAGAAACGTCCAAGAGTCTGAGGACCGTCCAAACCTGCTACGACCGGTTGGCCGAACACCGGTTCGAACGGAATTCGTTCGTGGTCGCGCTGGGCGGCGGGGTGGTCGGGGATTTGGCCGGGTTCGTGGCCGCCACCTATCTGCGCGGCATCCCGTTCGTCCAGGTCCCGACGACGCTGCTGGCGCAGGTGGACAGCTCCGTCGGCGGCAAGACCGGCGTCAATTTGCGCGCCGGCAAAAATCTCGTCGGCGCCTTTTATCAGCCGCGGCTGGTGCTGTGCGATCTGGACACGCTGCGGACTCTGCCGGAACGCGAATTTCGCGCCGGCCTGGCCGAAGTCATCAAATACGGCATCATCCGCGACGCGGAATTGTTCGCGCGACTCGAACGCGATCTGGGGAAAATTCTGCAGCGTGAGGAGAGGGTTCTGGCGCCGGTGATCGCGCGCTGCTGCGAAATCAAGGCCGAGGTCGTGAGCCGGGACGAAACGGAAGGCGGAGTCCGGGCCATCCTGAACTTCGGCCACACCCTCGGCCACGCCATCGAAAACAGTTCCGGCTACGGAAAACTGCTTCACGGCGAGGCCATTTCCATCGGCCAGGTGGCCGCCGCCCGGCTGTCTCAGAAACTTCTTGGGCTGTCCGGGCGCGAGGTGGAACGCATTGAACGGCTGTTCCGGCGGGCGGGGTTGCCGACGCGAATCAGGCTGAACCCCGCGCGCCGGAAAAGATTGTTCGCCGCCATGCGCCTCGACAAGAAGGTCCGCGCCGGTGAAATCCGGTTTGTTTTGGCCGAAGCCCTCGGCCGGGTCCGCTGGGGGCAAGCCGTGCCACGGGCGTTGGTCGAAAAGGTTTTGGCCGCAGATGAACACGGATGAAACACCGTGCGAGAATTGCTTTTATCTGTATCCGTGTTCAATCTGTGATACTCTACTGGCTGAAATGATCCTGGTTTTGGACAACTACGATTCGTTCACTTACAACCTGGTCCAGTACCTGGGCGAACTGGGGGCGGAGATGACGGTGCGGCGCAACGATGAGATTTCGCTGGACGGGATCCGCGCGTTGAAGCCGGAACGGATTCTGGTCTCGCCCGGCCCCTGCTCGCCGCGTGAATCGGGCCTGTCCAACGACGTCATCCGCGCCTTTTCCAGGGAGGGCGTGCCGATCTTGGGCGTCTGCCTCGGCCACCAGTGCATCGGCCATGTGTTTGGCGCGGAGGTCGTGGTCAATTACCGCATGATGCACGGCAAGACCTCGCCGATTCGGCACAACGGCCGGGAGTTGTTCGAGGGCATGCCCAATCCCTTTTCGGCGACGCGCTATCATTCGCTGGTCCTCAAGCGCGACACGCTGCCGGATTGTCTCGAAATCACCGCCGAAAGCGACGAGGGCGAAATCATGGGCGTGCGGCACCGGTCCCTGCCGGTCTGGGGTGTCCAGTTCCATCCCGAAAGCATCCTCACCGAGAACGGGCGGCGGACCGTCAAAAATTTTCTCGAATTGAAGTAGCCGCGCGGCGCGCTATACTCCCCGTCTCATGCAGCTCTTTTTGCTGAAATCGAAGATACATCGGGCCACCGTCACCGGCGGCAACGTCGAATACGAGGGCAGTCTGACCATCGCCGGCGACCTGATGGATCGCGTCGGCCTGCGGGAATACGAAAAGATTCTCTGCGGGGACATGGCCAATGGAAACCGGTTTGAGACCTATGTCATCCGCGGCAAGGCCGGTTCGGGCGAAATCATCTTGAACGGCGCGGTGGCGCATCTGGGCAAGAAAGGCGACCTGCTGACGATCATGAACTTCGGCGTGTTCACCGAGGCCGAAGCCGGGACGTGGAAGCCGCGCGTCATTGTCCTCGGTCCGGGCAACAAAATCACACCGGAACGGGAAAGATGAGAAATTTACGATTGACGATGGACGCTTGACGCGCCGCACGGGCCTCGTCAATCTCCTGACGTAAATCGTCAATCTGATCCGGGCCTCGCCACGGCTCCGGCAATCGAGATTTACAGATTCTTCGCGACGGCGTTCCAGTCAATCACGTTCCAGATCGCCTTCAAATACGCCCCGCGTTTGTTCTGGTGTTTGAGGTAATAGGCGTGCTCCCAGACATCCACGCCCAGGACCGGCTTGCCTTCGCACCCGGCCACGGCCCGGCCCATGAGCGGGTTGTCCTGGTTCGCCGTGGAAACGATCTCCAGCTTGCCGTGATTGGACACCAGCCAGGCCCAGCCGCTCCCGAATCGCGCCAGTCCCGCCGCCTCGAATTTTTCCTTGAATGCCTCGAAGCCGCCAAACGCGGACGCCAGGGCCTCGCCGAGATTGCCCGAGGGCGCGCCGCCGCCGTTGGGCGAGAGAATCTTCCAGAAAAAGGAATGGTTCCAATGGCCGCCGCCGTTGTTGCGGACCGCGGTGCGGATGTTGTCGGGGACGGATGCCAGGTTGCCGATGAGCGCGTCGAGCGTCTTGGCCTCGAGCGCCGCGTTTCCCGCAATGGCCTTGTTCAGGTTGTCCACGTAGGCCTTGTGATGGCCGCCGTGATGGACTTCCATGGTCGCCTTGTCAATGTGCGGTTCCAAGGCGCCGGTGGGATAAGGAAGAGCAGGTAATGTGTGTGCCATACTGTTTGGTCCTTTCGTAACGCTTGTTAATCTTCGCCAGCATCTTGCCTCATCCTGACTGGAAATGCAAGCCGGCAGTCGGGGGACGGATGTTTTCTGGCGCGACTGGCGGAGATGTTTTAACATCGCGCGATTGAATCGGCCCGAGCCACAGAACGCCCTCGAGAAGGACCGCGCGCGCATCGCCCGGGACCTTCACGACGAACTGGGTTCGGCCCTGACCCGCATCCAATTGCTGGCCGAACGCCTCCCCAGAGGCCGGGCCGCCCAGGAAGACGCCGGCCTGCTCGCTGAAAAGATCGCGGCCTGCGCCCGTGAAACGGCCCGGTTGCTCGACGAAATTGTCTGGGCGACCGACCCTGAAAACGACACGGTGGCCGGTCTGGTTGCCTACCTGAACCAATACGCCGGCCATTTTTTCGAGAACACCGAGGTCCGGTGCCGGCTGGAAATACCCTCCGAGTTGTCCTCCCGTCCGCTGCCGGCGCAAGCCCGGCGCGGCCTGTTTCTCCTGTTCAAGGAGGCCTTGAACAACGCGCTCAAACACGCGCAGGCCACGCTCGTGCGCGTGGGGGTCTCCGAGACCGCCTCGGCGCTGGAGATCGTGATCGAAGACAACGGCCGGGGACTCGATTCGCGACGCATGACCGGCGACCGGAAAGGCCGCGGGCTGGGACAAATGCGGATGCGCGTGGAAAGCCTGGGCGGCGGGTTTTCCATCACCGCCGCGCCCGACGGCGGAACGCGTGTGAACGTGTCCTGTCCCATCAAGGGGCAATCGGGTTGAACTGCAACCGCCAACGGTGAGCCGCAGAAGGCCCGAGACTCTCCCTCCACTCAGGACAATTCTTATTTGTCAGCGTTACCGGACAATGTGACGGCGGCCTTCGGCACGTCCGCTCCCAATCGCACCGTCTGTTCCACGCCGGTCAGATCGTTGCCCGCCAGGGCGATGTGCTGCGTCCGGTCGCCCCGCGCTTCAAGAAATGTCTTGACACCCGGGGGCGCCGAACATCCGTGCAGGAAGGCCCGGCGCGTTTGCATGAGCTGGACGACGGCCCGAGTTCCGGCGATGGCCGCGCCTTTCAGGCCGTCCACGTCCAAGTCCCGCACGTCGTCGCAGACGAGCGCCGGCCGTTCCTCGGCGGCGGGGGCGTGGAACTCCACGTGATTCAGTCGAAGCCCTTTCACGTGGCGGCAATAGAAGCCGTAGGCCGGCAGCCTGCCAAACATGCGCGCCTCGGGATACGAACCGGGCAGTTCGGGAATCTTCCGCTCGACCCAGCTGGCCAGGCCCTTTTCCTCGCTGCCAATGCGGATGTTGGACAGGGTCACGTCCTCGACGTCGAAGCCGGGCAGCCCGGTGACGGAGCTGGTGAGGATCGCGCCGGTGGCGTGGACGTTTTCGATCATCACGCCGCGCAGGATTCCCGGCGCGCCGTCGGGGCGCGGAGACCGGTTGCCGCGGCGGATGAAAATCGGCGTGCGGGCGCGCTGCATGCGGATGTTGGAAATGACGACGCCTTCGAGCCGGCCGCCGTCCACCATTTCCAGCGCGATGCCGGCGATGATCCGGGCGTTCAAGGGGACGTCGTCGTTGAAGATCACCGAATTGGTAAAGGCCACGTTTTCAAAAACGCCGCGTGTAGCGGTGCCGAACTTCAGCCCGTTGCAGCAGCCGGTCAGCACGCAATTGGTGATGGTGATGTTTTTTGAGACGCGCGGTTCGCCGCCGTAGGGACTTTCGCTCTTGAGGCACAGCGCGTCGTCGCCGGTCTCGACCAGACAATCCGAAATGAACACATTCCGGCTGCACGTGAGGTCAATGCCGTCGGTGTTCGGCCCGATCACCGGGTTTTTGACGGCGATGCCGCGGATGACGACGTGGTCGCATTGGATCGGCCGCAACGTCCAGCCCGGCGAATTTTCGATCCGCACGTCTTCGATGCGGAGATTTTTGCAATTGTAAAACTCCAGCATCGGCGAGGGGCGGGGCAGGGGTTTCCAATCGTAGGTGGCCACGTCGCGCCAGGCTTCCGAGGCCGGCGGCGGCGTCCGTCCGCTGGGCGCCCAGAACGCCGGACCCTGCCCGTCAATGCGGCCCGGCCCGGCCAGTCCCACGTTTTCCGCGTCGCGCGCGAAGACCAGATGTCTCTGATTGGCGTCCGCCTTGGGCGATGGCCCCGGTTGCGACGAGTAATCCGACAAGGTCCGGCTGCCCAACAGCGTTGCGCCCGCCTCCAGATACAGCGTCACGTTGCTCCGCAGGATCACCGTTCCGGAAAGGTAGGTCCCGGGCGGCATGTAAACCACGCCTCCGCCGGCGGCGTGACAGGCGGCGATGGCGCGGTTGACGGCTTTGGTATCCAGCGTCCGTCCATCGCCCGCGGCGCCATGGGCTTTGACATCAAAAATGCCGGAACCGGGTTTCGAATTCTTCAGCGTGAGCGCCGGCAGGGCCGGTGTTCCGGCGGCCAGGATGCCCATCGTGCCCAACATTTGCCTTCGATTCATAGGTGCTTCTTCAATGTAATGATTTCCGATTTCATCGCCCGGTTCCGGCGCCGGCGCCAAAAAGCGCCGCGGCCAGCTTGCCGCAAATTTTCCGGGAAGGCAATCGGATGGTCAAAATGGCCGGATTTGCGGCCGGAAAGCCGTTTGTCCCCGCCCGGGAGCCATACCATATAAACATATGGTAGCCGGGCTGGCGGCGGTGTGGTAAAAACTATATAAATAATCCCGACGAAAAAAGCTATGAGAAACCAATTGTTCAAAATCGGTGCGGTCTCGGTGTCGTTGATTCTGCTGGCGGGCACGAAGGCGCTGGGGCAATCGGCCTACTACAACGCCGTGAAGAGCCTCAACCCGGTGGTTTATTTCCCGTTGCAGGAAACGGCCCAGCCGCCCATCGCGGACTTGGAGACCAACTACGGCTCGCTCGGTCCGGTGGGCGACGCCATTTATTCCAGCCAGGCGGCGGGCAAGGGCGTTCCGGGCGCGACGGCCGATGGCGACCTCGCCGTGAACTTGAGTGACGCCAACGGCAGCCTTCTCGCCGTGCCCACGACCGATCCGCGCACGGCGGTCCAATCCCCGACGCTCACGGTGGAATGCTGGGTCAATCCCGGTACTGCTGAGCCGGGTCGGAACTACACCGGCATTCTCTCGAAGAGCGGCGGCAACAACGCCGGCATCAATCACGCCAACAACCAGGCCGGCTGGTGTTTGAGTGAGAATTATATTGCTTACCTGGACAGCGCAAATCTGCGCGGGTTTGACTTCCACGTTTTTAACGGCATCGGGCATGCAGGCGCCGAGGTGATTGTGCCTTTTAACGTCCAGAGCGGCTCGTGGTATCATCTGGTCGCCACTTTCGACGGTACCAACTGCTGGCTCTATGTGAACGGCACGAACGAAGTCACCGCCGGCAACGCCATGCAGATCCCAATGACCGGCAGCTATGTGCCGGACACGTGGAACCAGCTCTGCATCGGTTGCAGCCGCAATTTGAACGGCAATAGATGGCAGGGTGAAATTGACGAGGTGGCCATTTACACGAACGTGTTGACGGCTGCTCAAGTGGCGGCGCATTACAGTGCCGCCAGCAGCACGTCCCCGTATTCAACAACAATTTTGGCCGACAATCCCTACATGTATTGGCGCATGGATTCGCCGAGCTACACGGCTCCCGATCCAAGCACCTATCCGGTGGCCGCCGATGACGGCTCAATGGCCTCCACCTTTGTTGGCATCTACGGAACCGCTGCGCAGCCTGGCGTGGCCGGGCCTCAGTTTCCAGGAATGTTGGATCCCAACAATGGGAATGCCAGCTACGGCGTGGCCATCAACGGCATCGGCGGCAACAACGGCGGCACGGCCAACGTGCCCGTCGGCTTCGATACCAGCGGATCTCCGTATTATGCCGCCGACGCGGCGCCCGTGATTGTGACGAACTCCTTTACCGATCCCCATGCGGTTTATCTGAACCCCACCAATCAGGCGCCCCTGAGCGTCGCCCTCTGGTTCAAGGGGAATCCAGACGACTGGGCACGGTTCAAATGCATTGTGGGCCACAGCGACCAGGGCTGGCGCGTGGCCATGAATCAGAGTGGCCAGCTTCAGTTCAATCCCGGTCCGGGCGGCGAAACCCACACGGCCCACTCCTGGGATGACGGCACGTGGCATCAGGCCGTGTGCACCTACGACGGCAGCAATGTCTTGACTTACGTGGATGGAATATTGGAGTCCAGCGCCACCACTGCGAATGTGAACAACGGCTCGCCGTCGTTTGCCATTCTGGGCGGCGCGCCGGATTATCTGGCTTCCGGCAACAACTACACCCTCGGCACCGCCACGGGCACCAGCGCTCGCAATGGTTACAACCAGCGGAATTTCAGCGGCGCCATCGCCCATTTTGCCTTCTTCACCAATGCGCTGACGGCCGCGCAGGTGGACAGTCTTTATGCCGCCGTCAAAGCGCCGCCGGAGATCGTGGCGCAGCCGGTGACCGGCCGCGTCAACCCGACTCCAATAGACTATCTCTTTTTTGGGGTGGTGGCGGGCGGATCTTCCCCCTCGTACCAATGGTATTTCAACACCAGTTCGAATTATGCCGGCGCCACGGCGCTGAGCGACAGCGCGGATGGCGGCGTGAAATATGCCGGCTCGACCACCTCCCAGGTGACGGTGAGCAACCTGGTGAACAGCGATAGTGGTTATTATTTCGTGGTGGTCACCAACAACTATGGCGCAGTCACCAGCATTTTGGCCAGCTTGCAGGTCAATTACGCGCCGGTCATCACCGGCCAAAGTCCGGCGACCGACTTCAGCCTGTACCAGAACCAGGAGGCGGCGCTTTCCGTCACGACGACCGCCGAAACGAATTCCCCGTTGTCGTATCAATGGTATGTCAACAACGTGGCGGATCCGAACGGAACCAATTCGTCTTATGTCTCGACGCCGATCACCTCGCCGGGAACCAGCTTCTATTGCATCGTCACCAATGATTTCGGTTCGGCGACGAGCCTGACCGTCTCGGCGACGACGCTGCTGCCGCTGCCCGCCGCCCTGACCAACAGCGCCTTTGGCAGCAACGTGTTGGCGCTGAAGCCCACGGGTTACTGGCCGATGCACGAAGCCGGACAAACACCGGCCCCGGCGGACATCGAAACAAACTACGGTTCCTGGGGCAGTCTGGCGGACGGCTACTATGGCGACTGGCAGAACATCGAAAATGCCGCCATGGGTCTGAACGTGGGCGGCAATCAAAACGCGCCCACCAACGTCTCCGTGTTGCACGACCTCCCCGGCGCTCTGGCGGGCGGCAGCGATACGGCCGTCAACTTCATGGGGGCCAACAGCAGTTGGATCGCCATCCCGCACGGCTCCCCGCAGTTGAGCATCAATTCGCCCTTCACGGTTGAGGCTTGGGTGCGCCCCAACAGCGACAGCGGCTGGGGCGCCATCGTGGCCCAGGATGTCGGGGCGCTCAACAACGGCAATAAAGGCGGCTTCGAGCTACTCTACTCCGGCACCCCGGACACGTTCAGCATGACCGTCTATAACGGAAGCGGCGGCAGCAGCACCGAACCCAAGACCACCGCCAATTATCCGCCCGGCCAGTGGTATCATGTCGTTGCCGAGTTCGATGGCGCCAACGTCAGCTTCTACATCAATGGTGTCCAGGATTCGCTCCAAAACTCCGCCGCCGCCACGATGAATCCCAATACGTGGGATCCAATCACCATCGGCTGTGCGCGTGGCTTGAACAATAATATGTTCAAAGGTTCTTTGGACGAAGTGGCCGTCTATACGAATCTCTTGTCGGCGACGGACATTCAGAAGCACTACAACGACGGCCTCGCCTCGGCCAGCACCTACGACGCGGACGTGCTCGCGGACAGCCCGGTCCTTTATTACCGCATGGATTCACCGGTGTGGACGCCGCCGCCCACCAACGAGTGGCCGGGATTGACCAACTACGGCATCGCCGCGGTGAACGGCGTTTATGAACCAGGCGCGGTTCCGGGAGGAGCTTCTGGACCGGTGGTCGCAGGAGTCCCGGTCGCCGGATTGAGCGCCCCCAATGCGCTCGCCTGCAACGGCGCCAGCATTTATGCGGATGCGGGGTTTGCGCCGGAGTTCAACCCCACCGGGACGACGCCGCTGACGGTTTCGGCCTGGTTCAGGGGCAACCCGGCCGACAACCGGTTCCAGAACATCCTCGGCCATTCCGATGCCTCCTGGCGCATCGCCATGGATGGAAGCGGCAAGCTCCACTGGAACGCCGGCGCCGGCGGGGAAATCACCTCAGCCAGGGTGTATAACGACGGCAATTGGCATCAGGTGACGGCCGTTTATGACGGCGGCACCAACGATCTCTATGTGGACGGCGTGCTCGACTCGATGCGGAGCACCGGCACCGGCAAGATCAGCGGCACCACCCGGGACGTGGTTCTGGGCGGCGACCCGCAATACATCGGATCGCCGGGGCGGTTGTGGGCCGGCGACGTCTGCGAAGCGGCCTTCTGGAACGGCGTGGCCCTGTCGCCCAGCCAAATAGACTCGCTGATCAATGCCGCCGAGATGGCCCCGACCATTGACGGCCAGCCCATCTCCGCCGATGTGGACGGAAACACCGCCCTCACCAACACGGTTGTTGCCGGCGGCAGCGCGACGCTTAGTTATCAATGGTATAAGAACGGCGCGCCGGTCACGGACGGCGTGAATGGCTCCACCAACGCCAGCTTGGTTCTCAACCCGGTCCAGCCATCGGACGAGAGCAGCGACTATTACGTGGTGGTGGCTAACGGCTACGGTTCGGTCACGAGCGCGGTGGTGTCATTGACGGTCAACACCAATCTGACCATCACCCAGGACATCATGCCGACCAACATTACCTTGTTTGCCGGCGGCCACGCCACCTTCTCGGTTGCGGTGACAGGCGCGCGTCCGTATGGATTCCAATGGTATTCCAACAGCGTGGCCCTTCCCGGCGCGACCAACATCACCTACATGCTGGCCAACGCCGAGCCGCCCAACGCGACGGTACTCTACAATTGCGTGGTGACCAACGCCTACAACACCCGCTCCAGCTCCTCGGCGAGCGTGACGATTCTTCCCTACCCGACGGCGTCCTATCCGGCGACGATTCTGTCAAACAATCCCGCCGGCTACTGGCGGTTGAATGAGCCGGATAACGGTTTGGGCGACGGCAATTTCGGAGTGGCCGCCCACGATTACTGGGGCGGCAACAATGGCGTGTACACCAATACTACGCTCGGCAATCCGCCCTTTGATGCGAACCTCGAGCCGACGAACACCTCGGCCCAATTTGGCTTCTTGTCCTTCTCGAACTGCATGGCGCTCAATATCCCGAACATAGACTTCTCCGGGCCGACCAACGCCGAATTTTCGGTGGAATGCTGGGAAAATGGCTATGGTCAAAATGCGGACGCCGGCCTGGTGACCAAGGGCTATTGGGGCCACGAGCAATTCACCCTGGACTTCGGCGCCCCGGGCAACGCCTTCCGGCTGTCGGTGCGCGATGCCAAGGGCAACATCCACAACGCGAATTCGACCAATGTTCCGGACGGCGCCTGGCACTATGTGGCCGGGGTCGTGGACGAGGCCAACGGCGCCGAGATGCTCTACGTGGATGGCGCGCTGGTGGCTTCGAATGACATACCGGTCGGAAGCGGCGTGCTGGCGACGACGGTGCCGATGGCGATTGGCGCCCGGGACGGCGACAACGCGGGCGACTACACCCGCCAATTCGCCGGCACCATGAACGACGTGGCGGTGTATAACTATGCGTTGAGCCCCGCCCAGGTGCTGGCTGACTATGACTCGGCCGACATCCCCGCTTATGTGTCCAGCCAGCCGCCGGCCAGCTTGGTCGTTGATGCTGGCGGCACCGCGACCATCAGGGCCGGGCTGGTTGGAACACCGCCGCTGGCAATTCAGTGGTATTCCAACAGTGTGGCCATTCCCGGCGCCACCAACTCCACGCTCATCCTGAGCAACGTGAGCAGCAGCGCCGATGGGTCCACCTATTATGTGACGGTGCAGAACGCCTACAATACCGGTGGTCCGGTCCAGAGCGGCACCACCACGCTCACGGTCGTTTCCGGAATCCCGCAAATTTACGTGGACGTGCCGACGAACTCATTTGCGCTGGTGGGCGGCACGGTCTCCATTCCGGTCACGGCCTACGGCAGCCTGCCGCTCACGTATCAGTGGCAGTATGATGGAGTGAATCTCACGGACGGCGGCGGCATCACCGGCTCGCAGGTCACCGATAGCAGCGGCTCTTTGATTCCCGACGCCTTGATCATTGCCAAAGCGCAGCAGAGCGAGGCGGGACTGTATCGGGTGATCGTCGCCAATTCCTACGGGTCGGTGACCAGCAGCGCCTCCATCTTCGGCGTTGGCAGCATCGGCGGCTCACCGCTCGGCTTCAACAACGGCACGGGCTGGACGCCCGAGCAGGCGGGCACCTTCACTGCGCCGATCATGGCGAATAATATTTTGGAGCTCACAGACGGCGCCGGTAGTGAGGCGAGGAGCTTCTTCTACAATACGCCGCTGTTTATTGGCTCATTCCGGGCTTCATTCACCTATCTGGAAAGCCCGGGCGCCGGGGGTGCCGACGGCATTACCTTCTGCCTCCAGAACGATACCCGGGGCGCGACCGCCTTGGGCGGTGGCGGCGGCAGTCTGGGCGTCAGCGGCATCACGCCGAGTTGGGAATTCGAAATCAACATCTATAGCGGACACGTACAAGGCTACGCGCTCGCGACGGATGGCAGCACCGGCACGTATGTTGTCCCGGGGAACGTCAATGTGATCAGCGGCGATCCCATTGATGTCTCCTTGGTTTATGCCGGCGGAATCATGACGGTGACCATGGCGGATGCCACAGCCGGCACCTCATTCACTACCACCGAACAGGTGGACTTACCCACCCATTTGGGCGGAGAAGATGCTTATGTCGGCTTCACCGGCGCGGACGGTGGTGTGGCGTCCATACAACAGATCAGCAACTTCGAGTTCTTCGGCCTTGTGCCGCAACAGGCCATTCGGGCGACGACGGCAAACAACACCGTCACCATCACTTGGTCGCAGACCTTTGCGGGCTACCGGCTGCAGGAGAACTCCGATTTGGGCACCACCAACTGGGTGGATGTGACCAGCCCGCTGCCGCAGGTTGTGAATGGCGTCAACCAGGTGGTGGTTCCGCTGGGATCCACCAACGAATTCTACCGTCTGGTCACGCCCTGATCGCGTCCAATCAGGAATGCATAAACGGACAGCGACTGGATTGGTAAGCGGACATGAGAACATTGACTTGCTGGTGGCGCGCCTGAGAAGGCGCGCCACCAGGGGTCTGGACGGGAAAGGACAGGCGGCTCTGTTGCGTCGAATGTGATGTCGCCCGAGGGGCATTCAGCTGAGCGCGCCGAGCACCATGACGAGGCACGCCGTGCAACAACTATGCTGAAAAATAGACGGATCCAGGCAGATGAGTGTGGACTATTCCAGCATGAAAAGGCGGGGATGCCACAGTTCCGAGTGCCGCAGCCGCAGCTTTCCGAGTTTCGGTTTCACCCTTATCGAACTGTTGGTCGTCATCGCCATCATTGCCATTCTGGCGTCCCTGCTGCTGCCGGCCTTGGCCAAGGCCAAGGAAAAAGCGACGCGAATCGAGTGCCTGAGCAATCTTAGACAAATGACTCTGGCGTGGATCGCATACGCGGGAGATTATGGCGGCCGGCTGGTTCCCAACCATGACGGGGCCACGACGGATCCCACCGTGAATTGGATCGCCGGCTGGTTGACGTGGAACCGGGGCAATGCGCACTACTCCGACGACACCAACACCTACTATCTCAAGCACGGTCTATTGGCGCCCTATTGCGGCGGGCAGACACTCATCTATAAGTGTCCGGCGGACCGGTGGCCGTGCCTTTATGGACCGCGCGTGCGCAGCATCTCCATGAACGGGTTCATTCAAGGCGGCGCCTACTATTCGGAGGCCGCCAGTCAAGGCTATCCGCCGGACCAATCCCATTGGTATCACGCCGGCAGGCCCCCAGCCTTGCGCGCTTACAACAAGGAATCGGATCTGGTTGATCCGCGGCCGGTGGACTTGTTTGTCTTTGCCGAGGAACATCCGGACAGCATCAATGACGGCTGGATGAACGTGCGCAGCGCCAACGGGCTTTTTTGGGAGGATTTGCCGGGCAGCAACCACGGTCCTGGATCCGACTTCGGTTTTGCCGACGGCCACGCCGAGTTTCACAAATGGGTTCTGACCAGCGGCAGGCCCGCCAACAGTTCCGCCCCCACCGGCAGCTGTCCGCCGGTGGTGATGCAGGACGTTCCCAATTACCAGTGGCTGCCGGGAAAGAGCACCGTGGACCGCGATTGGGCCCAGGCGCACGCGACCGCGCCGAGGTAAGAAAAAGCGCCATTTCTGGATTGACAACTTTTTCCCGGAGCATATATTTGAAAGGAAAAACAATGAATCGTTTTACGCAGCATTTTTGTGGAACTGGGTTGGACAGGCGTGGCGCTGAAGAAACCACCGTTACGCGCCGAAAGTCGGATGCCGCGTTGCCGGCCAAACCGCAAACCGCAATGCGCGGCTTTAACGGCTTCACCTTGATTGAATTGCTGGTGGTGATCGCCATCATTGCCATTCTGGCTGCCTTGCTATTGCCGGCCTTGAACGCGGCCAAGGACAAGGCGATAAACATTTCCGCTGAGAACAACCTCCAGCAGTTGATGCTGGCTCTAAAAATGTATGCGGGTGACAACAGCGACAAATACCCGCCCAACCCTGACTACAATGTATATCCCCGTTGGGTTGCTGGGGACATGAGGGGTGGAATGATCGGGGCACCCTATACCGGAATTGACGCGACCAACACCGCGCTGTTGATAAATCCCACATTCTCCAGCTTGGGGCCTTACCTGAAAGATTACAAGGTCTTCAAGGATCCGGGCGACCACAGCACTTGGGCCGGGATGCCGCGGGTGCGCAGTTTTTCCATGAATCAGGCCGTCGGCAGCGAGATCAATGGAGAAGCGTCCTATCAGGGCCACAATATCGGCCATTGGCTTACGGGTGGGTCTGGCTCGCCTACGCCTCCGTGGATGGTATATCTCAAGGAGAGCGAGGTGGTCCATCCTGGTCCTTCCGATCTTTGGATACTGCTAGACGAGCACCCGAACAGCATCAATGACGCCGGGTTCGCAGTGAAGATGCCCATGAATCCAGCGGATACAACGCACTGGATAGACACTCCAGCCGCATATCACAACAATGGTTGCGCCTTTGCTTGGGCCGATGGCCACGCAACAATACACAAGTGGTTAAGTCATAGCATTGGGCCTGTTGGTTGGGCGGCTGATAATGCGCCTTTCATCGGCAATGGAAGTGGCCCCGCTGTGCCGGCAAATCCTGACATGCTTTGGCTGGCCGGCCATACCACCGCGCCGGTGTCGGGTGCCAAGGTTTATTATCCAGGCACCTACTGAAGCGCATTTCAGAACGCCAGAGAAGCGTTTCCTAAATTCAACAGTCGGAGCACAGAATTCTGCCATTCGTGCATGTAGTTTTTCGGCGGTGCGTTCCAGCTTAAATGCGCGCAGCAGTATTTGCCGCATCAATATACCTTGCGAAAAAGGGCGCAGGCCGGTTTGCATTTGCTCCCGTCGCGAAAGCCCAAGGTTGAGCTGAAATCCCAACGACCCAGGGTAAGTGCGTGCGCCCAACGGCGGAACTCCGGCTGCGCCCCATTGCAAGCACTCTCTCGGATCCTGGAGGCCGGAATGAAATCCGCCCCGCAACGGCTGGCGGAACCAGTCCAGGACGTCGGGTGCAGGTCGGTCGGACCACGGGCAATTTGATGGATCGGGTGGACCACCGCTCTGCCGGCCGCCACGACAGCCCTCGTCACCGGTAACTGCAGCGTTTGTGGATGCGCGATGAGGTGTCTGATTAACACGATTAGGATTGGCAAGGGGCGGTGGTGGCGCTAGACTGGCGCGGTTCCAAGTTTGGGAAAGCGCAGCATCAAACATGACAAACGCGACTGACTTATGAGAATGCAAACCTTGCCGATTTTTCTGACCTTTCTGCTGATGGGCGTGGCCGACGCCATGGGGCCGATGTCCGACGCGGTCAAAAATCAATACCAACTCAGCAACGTCGTGGCCACGCTGCTCTCCTTTTTTGTCTTCATCGCCTTCGCCGTGTTCAGCGTCCCGGGCGGCCTCCTGGCGTCGCGCATCGGCAAGAAAAAACTGCTCTTGCTGGGGTTGGGACTGAACGTCCTGGCGCTGCTGGTCCCCAGCGTGACCGCGCCCGGGTTCGGCGTGCTGCTCGCCTGCATCTTCGTGCTGGGCATCGGCACCACCTTTCTGCAGGTGGCCGGCAATCCCATCATGCGCGACGTGAGCGCGGAGGGCAACTACAGCCGCAATCTCAGTTTCGCCCAGGGCATCAAGGGCATCGGCAGCACCGCCTCCACCTACCTGGTGACCGCCTTCGCCTCCATCGCCCTGTTCAAGGGCATGGGCTGGCGCGGCAGCTTTCCGCTGTTCTTCATCCTGATGGCCGTGGCCTTCGTGGCGGTGGCGCTGTTGAAAGTCCACGAAACCAAGGTGGACAAACCGCCCGGCCTCGGCGGCTCGTTGGCGCTGCTGGACCAGCCGGTCTTCTTCTTCGCCGTGCTGGGCATCTTTCTCTACGTGGGCGCGGAAGCCAGCATGGGCCGTTTCCTGTTTCCATCCATGAAGGACATCGGCATGGACGAAAATACCGCCAGCAAGTTTGGACCCGCCCTGTTCTTTCTGTTGCTGACCATCGGCCGGCTTTTGGGCGGTGTCGTCCTGATGGTCATGAGTCCGCGCACCTGCTTCCGCCTTTCGGCGGCCCTGGGGCTGCTGGGCGGTCTGGCCCTGATGACCGGTTCACGGCCGCTGGCCGTTGCCGGGGTCTTCGCCGCGGGGCTGGGCTTTGCCAACATCTGGCCGATGCTCTTTTCCATCACCGTCGAGGAAAAGCCCGAACGCGCCAACGAACTGAGCGGACTGATGTGCATGGCCATCTCCGGCGGCGCTCTCGTGCCGCTGCTGATGGGCAAGCTGGTGGATTTGGGATTCAAATCCATGTCGTTTGTGGTGCCGGCGGCGTGTTTCGTATATCTGCTCCTGCTTTCGCTCAAGGGCAAGACGGCCGCCAGGCCGGCGTCCGTGCCCACGGCGACGAATGCTTGAAGACTTGAAGAAATGGACTCTGCCATGAGCGCCAACACCGACCCGCGCATCGTCATGACCCTGGACGCCGGCGGCACCAGCTTCCGCTTCTCGGCCATGCGCGCCAACAAACCGGTCACCCGGACCGTCACGCTGCCCTCCAACGGCGACCATCTGGAGAAATGCCTCGCCAACATCGTCGAGGGGTTCACGCAAATCAAAAAGCAGTGCCCCAAACCGCCGGTCGCCATCAGCTTCGCGTTTCCCGGCCCGGCGGATTATCCGGCGGGCATCATCGGCGACCTCGGCAACCTGCCGGGGTTCCGCGGCGGCGTGGCGCTGGGGCCGATGCTGGAGCAGAAATTCCGCATCCCGGTGTTCATCAACAACGACGGCGAACTGTTCGTGTACGGCGAGGCCATCGCTGGTTTTCTTCCGCACGTGAACGGGCTGCTGAAGAAAGCGGGCAGCCCGAAGCGCTACAAAAACCTGTTCGGCGTGACGCTCGGCACCGGTTTCGGCGGCGGCCTCACCCGCAACGGCGAATTGTTCGCCGGCGACAACTCGAACGCCTCACAAATCTGGCTCATGCGGAACAAGCTTGATCCGCAGATGAACGCCGAGGAAGGCGCCAGCATCCGCGCCGTCCGCCGCGTTTACGCGCAAAAGGCCGGCATCGCCTTTGACCAGGCGCCGGACCCGCGCGGCATCGAGGAGGTTGCCCTCGGCAAGGTGCCCGGCAACCGCGCCGCCGCCGTCGAGGCCTACCGGCGCCTGGGCGAGGTCGTCGGCGACGCGATGGGCAACGCGCTCACGCTGATTGACGGATTGGGAGTCATTGGCGGGGGGCTCTCCAAGGGGTGGCCGCTGTTTCTGCCCACCGTGGTGGAGGAATTGAACAGTGCCTACACCGCGCCCAACGGAAACAAATTCCGCCGCCTGCCTTCGGCGGCGTTCAACCTGGAGGACGGGGCGCAGATGCAAAAATTCCTCAAGGGCGAAACCCGCGAGATTGCCGTGCCCGGCGGCAAACGCAAAATCAAATACGATCCCTTGCAGCGCATCGGCGTGGGGATTTCCCGGCTGGGCACCAGCGAGGCCGTGGCCATCGGTGCCTACGCCTTCGCACTGCAAAAGCTGGACTTGAAAAAGTAGCGCCACCGGCATTCCCGCCCGTGCGAATTGGAACAGTCCGGCTGGCTGCGGCGGGAAGGCACGGGCCGCACGCCGTTGACGCTGCTGGCTTTGAATTTTACAATGGCCGAAAAGTTTGAGAGCGTGTCTGAAAAATGGCAGCCGACGGCGTGAGCCGGCTCCGGCCACGGGTTTGATGCGGAAAATTGAGCCGGCTCACGCCGGCGGCTACGACGGAAAAACAGTTGTCAGACACGCGCTGAGACTTGTCAGTTCGCCCGCTGGAATCAAACGGTTATGATGACTCGAAGACGATTTGTGCAAACCGCCTCGCTTGCCGCCGGCGGCGTCATGCTGGCCCCCATGGGCCGCGCGGCGGAACCAGGCTTTCCCACGGTCCGAATTCCCGAAGCCAAACGCAGATTCAAAAGCCCCGCCGTCGAAGCGACCATCCGGCGCGTCCAATCGTCCATCGGCAACAAGGAACTGGCCTGGATGTTCGGCAATTGCTTTCCGAACACGCTCGACACCACGGTGGAGTTTGAAATGCTGGACGGACGGCCCGACACCTATGTCATCACCGGCGACATTGACGCGATGTGGCTGCGCGACAGCTCGGCGCAGGTGTGGCCCTATCTGCCGCTGATGAAGGAGGACGCGCGGTTGCAGCAGTTGATTGCCGGCGTCATCAACCGGCAGACCCGGTGCATTCTGTTGGACCCTTATGCGAACGCCTTTTACAAGGACCCCCGCAAGGTCAGCATGTGGAAGAGCGACCTGACGGAGATGAAGCCGGGCGTCCATGAACGCAAATGGGAGGTGGATTCCCTCTGCTATCCAATCCGCCTGGCGCACGGTTATTGGAAAGCCACCCAGGACACCTCGCCGTTTGACGCGGCCTGGCGGGAGGCGGTTCTGCTGACGTTGAAAACGTTCCGGCAGCAGCAACGCAAGAACGGAGCCGGCCCTTACCATTTCCAGCGCCGCGCGATCAATCCCTCGGACTCCCTGGTGTTGAACGGTTACGGCAATCCGGCCCGGCCCGTGGGAATGATTTTTTCCATGTTCCGTCCGAGCGACGACGCCACCATTTTTCCGCTGCTGGTGTCCTCGAATTTTTTCGCGGTCGTCAGCCTGCGCCAGGCCGCGGAAATGCTGGGCCGGATTCATCACGACTCCGAATCGGCGGCGCAGAGTTCAGCCCTCGCCGACGAGGTGGAACACGCGCTGCGCGAATATGCCGTCGTCCAACTTCCCGGGGCCGGCCCCGGATACGCCTACGAGGTGGACGCCTATGGCGGCCGCAATTGCATGGACGACGCCAACGTACCCAGCTTGCTGGCCCTGCCTTACCTCGGCGCGGTGAAGCGCGACGACCCTCTTTACCGGAACACGCGGCGTTGGGCGCTTTCCCTGCGCAACCCATATTACTTCAAGGGCGCGGCGGCGGAAGGTCTGGGCGGGCCGCACACCGGGCTGAACATGATCTGGCCGCTGGGGCTTATCGTGCAGGCGCTGACCAGCGCCGACGACGAAGAAATCCGACGGTGTCTGGACCTCCTGCAAAAAACCCAAGCCGGCACCGGCTTCATTCACGAATCCTTCTACAAGGATGATTCGAAAAAGTACACGCGTTCGTGGTTTGCCTGGGCCAACACCATTTTTGGCGAACTGATCCTGACCACGTTCGAGAAACAGCCGCAGCTCCTGAACTGAGAGCATGTCCGAAATTGGAACTTGGAGCTTGGAATTTGGCTCCTCGCTCATCGTCATGCCGAGCTTGGTTTGGACCGGCAAATCAAATGCACCTGCGGCGCCTTGATCAAGGCCATGACCATGGCCCCGGGCCGCAAATTCATTTCCGCGGCCGCCTGGGGCGTCAGCAGCGCCTTGAGGGAAAAACCGCAATCCAATTCCACCCGCATCAGCGGCCCTTCGCGTTGAACGGAGACGACGCGCGCCGGGAGCCGGTTCCGCGCGCTGGTCTGCGACGGGGCCTCCCGCACCAGAATGACGTCCTCGGCGCGGATGCACACGTGGACGGCCTCCGCGCCGTCCGACAAATCCCCGGCCAGCGCGGTTAATCGGGTTTCATTGACCAGCACGGTGGCCAGGCCGTCGGCCACGCCGACGACGCGCGCCGGCAAAACGGTCTCGGCGCCGACGACATGCGCCACGGCCAGGTTCGCCGGACGATTGAAGACCTCTTCCACGACGCCCGTTTGCTCGATCCGTCCGGCGTTCACCACCACGACCCGATCACCCAACGCCAGGGCGTCGGCGCGGTCGTGCGTCACCAGCAGCGCCGGAACGGCCAGTTCCGCCAGCCAGCGGCGCAGTTCGTCGCGCAGGCGCTGACGGGTCGGCGCGTCCAGCGCCGACAGCGGCTCGTCGAGCAACAGCAGCCGCGGATTCCGCGCCACGGCACGCGCCAGTGCCACGCGCTGCTGCTGGCCGCCGGACAATTCGCCGGGCCGGCGGTGTTCCAGTCCGCCCAGTCCAAGCCAGCCGGTGAGTTCAACCACACGGGCGCGCCGTTCCGCCATGGGACGGCCGCGCAACCCGTAGGCGATGTTGGCCGCGACGGTCAGGTGCGGAAACAGCGCGTAATCCTGCGGGACAAAACCAACCTGGCGGCTTTGCGCCGGCAGAAATTTTTTCCGCGCGGGGTCAAACCAGGTTTGGCCGTCAAATTTGATGGAGCCTTCCCCGGGCCAATCCAGGCCGGCAAGGCACCGCAGGATCGTCGTTTTGCCCGCGCCGGACGGGCCGAACAACACGGTCACCCCCGAGTCCGCCGCGGCGCGCAGCGAATCCACCCGGATTTCCGGACCGTTCGGAAATCGGCGGACGAAGGAGGCGGTCAGTCCGGTGCTCATGGGCGTTTGCGCTGAAATCGCCGGCCCAGCCACAGCGCGGCGAACGCCAGCGCCAGCGAGACGCCGGCCAGTCTCCAGGCATGAACGTCGTGGCCGAGTTGGATCTGTTCGTAAATGGAGACCGCCAGCGTGGTGGTCCGGCCGGGAATGTTGCCCGCGACCGTGATGGTCGCGCCGAACTCGCCGAGCGCGCGGGCAAAGGCCAGGAGCGTTCCCGCCGCCAGTCCGCGGCGCGCCAGGGGCAGGGTGATGGTGAAGAACACGCGCCAGCGCCCGGCGCCCAAGGTGTGCGCCATCTGTTCCAACGCCGGGTTGACCTCCTCGATGGCCGACTTTGCCGCCCACACCAGCAAGGGCAGCGACATCACCGCCAGCGCCAGTGCCACGGCGCGCCAGGTGAAGACCACGTCCACCCCGAACCGCTCGTGAAGCCAGTGGCCGAATGGTCCGTTCCGGCCGAACAATTCCAGCAGGACCAGACCGGTCAATACCGGCGGCATCACCAGAGGCAGGGACACCAGCGTCTCCACCAGCGCCTTGCCGCGCGATTGAGCGCGGGCCAGCCACCACGCCAGCGCCACGCCCGGCGGCCAGATGAGCAAGGTGCTCAACAGCGCCATCCGCGCGCTGAACCCGATGATCTGCCAGTCCTCATGGCTCATGGATGGGGAGGGTCTTCAACGGAATGAATCCGTAGCGGGCGAAGATGTCGCCCGCCTCGTTTCCGGAGAGGAAATAGAGAAAGTTCTTCGCAGCCTCAGGTTCCGGGGCATCCTTCAGCAGCGCCATCGGGTAAGCGATCCTGGGGCCTGCCGACGGCGGCACTGCCATCACTGTTTTTACTTTTCGGGAAATCGCGGCATCGGTCTTATAGACGATGCCGGCGTCCACGTTGCCCGATGCCACCGCCGCCAGGCAGGCGCGGACGTTTTCAGTCGGAACCACCTTGGGTTCGACGGCCGCCCAAAGATGGTCCTTTTCCAACAACGCCTTCGCGTAGATGCCCGCCGGCACGGCCCGCGGATCGGCCAGGGCGATGCGCTTGATGTTGGGAGCGGCCAAGTCGGCCAGGTTGGTGAGGGCCGCGCCGCCTTTGGCGGGAACCACCACTACCAGCGCGTTGCTCAGGCGTGTGCGGCGCGTGGCGTTGACAATCAGGTTCCTTTTCGCCAGCGCGTCCATCCAGCCTTCGTCGGCGGAAAAGAAAACGTCCGCGGGCGCACCGGCCTCGATTTGGCGGGCGAGCGTGGACGAGGCCGCGAAATTGAAAACGATATGATGGTCGGAGTGTTGTTCGTAGTCGGCGGCGACGGCCTTCAGGGCGTCAGTGAGGCTGGCCGCCGCAAAGACGGTGACCGGGGCGGCGTGCAGCGCGTGCGCCGCCAAAATCGCGACTGCCAGAATGACCAGACCAGTCCTCATTTTGACTTGCCAGTCCGGTTTTACCGTTTGACTCGCCGCCAGTCCCAGCCCTGCTGCCGGCAAAGGACCTTGACGTGCGAATCCCAGGTCGGCTCGGCGGCGGGGCGGCCTCCGACAAAGCAATCCACCGCCAGATAGCGCAGTGCTCTTTTTCCTTTGCATCGGATTGTATGCGGCGTCTTTGGCGGAATCCGAACCACGTCGCCCGGCCGGACCGGAAACGGCTTCCGCTTCCCGCCAATGCGCAAAACGCCGTTGCCTTCCATCACGTAAAACACCTGCTCGGTGTCGTCGTGCTGGTGCAGCGGCGGCGCCTCGCCCGGTTCAAGCACGACGACAAAAACCTCGGACGTCTCCGAATCGGCGCGGTCCACGACCAGGTCGTTCTCGTGCGTGGGAAAGCGGTAACGCTTCGTCTTGGAGGTGGAAAACACAAATTGCACTTTGGCGTTGCTTTGTGTTCCTGGCGTTCTCTTGCGGCTAGTTTTCATTCGACATCGAGGGCGGCGCGGCGTCGGGCGCGCTGCCCCAATTCTTGTTTGGCCTCGGTCCCATTTCAAATTCCAATCTCCCGCCGTTCACGATGTCCGCATGACTGAACCACGGCCGGTCGAGGGGCCGCCCGTTGAGCCTCGCCGACTGGATGAAGACGTTCTTTCCGGAATTGTTCCTGGCGACGATGACGAAATCCTTTCCGTTGCCCAGGCGCAGGGTTACCCGGTCGAAAACCGGGCTGCCGATGATGTATTCGGGCCGCGCCGGATTGACGGGGTAAAAGCCCAGGGCGCTCAGCACATACCAGGCCGAGGTGGCGCCTTGGTCGTCCATGCCCGGGTAGGGCAGGCCGGCCGGGTCGCTCCCGTAAAGTTCGCGCAGGATTTTGCGGACGAGCGCCTGGGTCTTCCACGGCTCTCCGGCGTAATCGTAAAAATACGGCGCCTGCCAGTCGGGCTGATTGCCCTGGCAGTATTGGCCGATCAGGCCGGTCACGTCCCGCGCGATGCCTTTCGGGTGGTACGGCAGCGTGAAGAATTCATCGAGCTTGGCACAAAACTTCTGGCGCCCGCCCAGCAACCGGATCAAACCGGCGACGTCCTGCGGGACGAGCCAAAGCGTCTGCCAGCCGTTGGCTTCCTTCATCATGAAGTTGTAATACGGCTCGCGCGGGTCGAACGGCGAGATCCACGAGCCGTCCGCATTGCGGCCGCGCATGAAACCAATCGCCGGGTCGAAGACGTTGGTGTAATCGTGCGCGCGGGCGAGGAACATCTCGTAGTCGTCCAGCCTGCCGAGCTTTTTGGCGTAGAGCGCCAGGTCGTAGTCGTCCCAGGCGTATTCCAGCGTCGTGGCCACGCCGGCGTTGCCGTCGGCATAAGGCGGACTCGGATTCGGCACGACGATGTCGTGGATCCAGCCCCTTTGCAGGTATTCGGCGAGATGGCCGCGCGGGCCGCGCGGGTCGGTGGCGTTCTTGCGCAGATAGTCGTACGCCGCCCCCCAGTCGAACTGATAGCCGCGTTCCCAGGCGCCCAGATACAGGAATACCGCGTTGTCGCCGTGAAATGACGTGCTCATCCAGCCGGATTCGCGGGCCATCTCCAGGTGGGTGCGCAGGACGTTGGTCATAAGCTCCGGTTCCAGCAGCATCAGCAGGACGATCTGGTCGCGGCCCGTGTCCCAGAACGGCACGCCGCTGTAGCGGTCATAATCTCCGGTGTGAATTTCGCCGTCCAGGCCGCGGAACGGTTCGCCTCGTCTGGCGAGCAGGCGCGGACTGGAGAGGGCGTGATAAAACGCCGAATAGAAAAACCGGCGCTCCTGTTCCGTGCCGCCCCGGACTTCGATCAGGCTGAGCTTTTTGTTCCAAATTTTTGCGGCCGCCGCCTTGACGCCGTCGAAATCCCATCCCGGGTTTTCCGATTTCAATTGTTGATCCGCCTGCTCCAGACTTTGGCCGGCGGCGACCTTCACCAGGATTTGTTCGCCGGCCGTGGTTGAAAAATTCAAATAGCAGCCGGCGTAGCTCCCCGATTCGGAGCGCGAATCCGGCCGGGTCACGTCGGTTCGCCTGACCCATCCGCCGTCGAGCGCCGGAACCTCCTGGCGAAAGGTGCCGAAGGATTTGAACGGCTTTGAGAATTCCGCGATGAAATAGCGTGCGCTCCGGTCACCGCGTCCGCCGCGCGCCGCCTGACCGCGAATGGCGTGATCGCCGATGATTTCCACGCTGGCATCGCGGGGGCCCAGGTCCAGCAGCACGACGCCCTTGTCCGTTTTGGGAAATGTAAAACGGTAGAAGGCGGTGTGCGCGGTTGTGGTGAGCTCGCTCTTAATCTGGTAATCCGGGAAATAGACCGTGTAATAGCCCGGGGATGCGTGTTCGGAGTCCTTGTCATACACCGAGGCGTAACTGCGGTCCGGGGGAACGGTCCAATCACCGGCCAAGGGCATCAAGGTCATGCCGGGAACTATGCTGGAAAAGCCGATCATCGTCCGGCGCGGATAGGTGTAAGGCCAGCGGATGCCGTGGTTGCCGGCCGCTTCGGCCAGATCCTTGTTGAGTGGGCCGCAGGTGGGGGAGCGATGGGGCAGGGCCGGCCCCGGCCAGACGAATCCGGTGTAAAGCTCCTCGCCCGGTGGTGGCGCGTTGCCGATCCATTTCTGTCGGTCAAGGGGCGCGGTGCCGACAAGCGGGTTGGCCAGGTCCACCGGTCTCTCGCCCGCGACGGCCCGGCCTTTAACCAGAGCAGCCAGCAGAAGGCCCAGGACCAACCGGCGCACGAAATTCGAATGCATGGCGGGCACAGAATGGCCGACCCGGACCCGCAAATCAAATGCGCAGATGGGCCGCGCAAATTACACCCTTGACTTGAATTTAGAGGGGAATCGCGGCGGGTCGGCAACGCCGATGGTGGCATTGACGATCATAAGCTTCCGTGACAGTTTTACCCTCAACGGCGGCGGCACGACAATGGCGGAGGTCAAAAAATTACCGGTGACAACAAACGATCTGGACGGGGTCGTGGCGGCTGCAACATGAAAACGTTGTTCCGAACGATGTGTCTTTTGTTGCTCGCCCAGCCCGGCGCGCGTGCGGTGAACGTGTTGACCCAGCATAACGACCTGGCGCGCACCGGGGCCAACCTGGAGGAAACCCTCCTGACTCCGGACAACGTCAACTCCAACTAGTCCCTCAACAAGCGTGATTTTTTAATTGCTTTCAAGAAAAAGCTCGGAATGGCCTTAAACATTGGTTGGAATGCGTTTGTCACAACAACAAGCAAACCAACAAAAGGTCATTTCGAGTGAATAGAAGCTACCGCAAGATTCTCCG
>JAGWMQ010000028.1 GCA_028873125.1 Verrucomicrobiota bacterium
AACCATTTTACCTCACCGCTGGGTGATTCGGTTTGTGAACAAGGTTTCGGCGCGACGCCGCAAACCACACGCCGGAGGCGGGTGCTCCCCGGATTCCGACGGCATCGTTGGCTAAAAGTCCCGCCAAACTGTTGACCACTGACGGCGAGAGCCGGCCACCAGTGTTGCGGCAGATCCCCGCGCAGGAACAGGCGAGGTTGTTTCCGGTTTTGGGAGCCAGCCGGTCGCCGGGAAACGGAAGCGGCGGGCGGAAAAGTAAGGCGGGGGAGCCAGCCGGCTCCCCCGCATTCCCCTTGTTTTGGATGTGCCTTACGGAGATCGCGTCAGACGCGCAGTTTGCGCCGGGCAAAAGCGGCCGCTCCGCGGGCCGATCGCAGGAGCATCGCGGCTGACGAGATTTGACGTTCCGAGTCTGCGTTTTTCTATTGACTTCTCCACTGCCTGAGTTATAGTCTGCCGAAATTGCGGAATGGTTCTACGACGAATAACGTCAACCATGCTCGACGTCTGGCCGCCGGCGTCTTTTGCGGTGCCGTGATTTTCTCGGTTGCCCGCGCCCAGGATAACTTCTTTGTGGCGAATTTCGGCAACAACACCATCGAGGAATTCAATTCGGCGGGCACGGACTTGGGCGCCTTTGCCACGGGCTTGCACGGGCCGGCGGGCCTGGCCTTCGACAGCAGCGGGAATCTGTTTGTCGCCAACTACAGCAACAACTCGATTGCGAAATACACTCCGGGCGGGGTGGGAAGCATTTTCATCAATGGCGGGGGCTTGAAGAAGCCCGTGGGTCTGGCGTTTGACGCCAGTAACAATCTTTACGCGGCGAATTCGGGTGGCGTTGCGATCACAAAATACACGCCGACTGGCCTTGACACCGGCGTCTTTTTCAACTCGGGATTAAGCAGCCCTCGCGGGCTGGCGTTCGACGCCAGTGGCAATCTTTACGTGGCCAACGCCGGCAACAACACCATTGAGAAAATTGACCCGACCAGGCATGGAACGGTCTTTGCCAGCGCCGGCCTGAACGTTCCCTGGGGCTTGGCCTTCGATGCCGCCGGCAATCTTTACGTGGCCAATTCCGGCAACAATACCATCGAGAAATTCAGTTCGACGGGCACGGACCTGGGCACTTTCGCCAGTTCAGGTCTGGACGGCCCGCGGGGGCTGGCGTTTGACAGCAGCGGCAACCTCTACGCGGTCAATTACACCAACAACACGGTTGAAAAATTCGCTTCGGGCGGTGTCGGGATGCTCTTCGCCACAAACAGCTTGAGCGGTCCGACGGCCATCGCGGCCGGCCCCATCCCCGAACCCTCGACCTGGATGCTCGTGATCGGGGGAGCGGCCACGCTTGCCGGTCTCCGCCGCCGAAAGCAGGCAGCAGCCTGAATTCAATTTCTCAATCCCAACGGCGCGGGATAACGCCATTCCACCGGACAACCGTGCTGCGGATTCCACTTGAAGAGCTTCAAGCCGCAGGGACGCAGCCGTAGTCCGACGCAAAACACCTCCGGCGCGGCCTGAGCGCATGTCTGAACGATGCAGGCGGTTTTGGGGAGCCTCCATGACTCCCGAATCGCGCGTCGGAGCCTTGAACCGAAAAGGGCTGGCGCCGGCGCGATAGCGTCTTGGACTGCGGCAGTCCTCTGCCGCTTTTCGACCGCGACGCAGTGCGAAAGCGCCAGAGACTGGCGCAGTCCAAAACCTCGCGGCCGTGCGGACGGTTGATCGAAAGCCTTTGCTGGGCTCAAATCATCACACCTGCCGTGTCGCGTTTGCCGATCGGGATGACGCCGGCAGCTTTCAGAGCCTGTCAGAAAATGCAGGGCAAACATGTTGTCTGCCAGTTGACGGGGCATCCTTGCCCAGTCATTCGGGCAGCCAGAGGCCGCCCGAACCGGCAGGCTGGAAGCCTGCCCCACATTTTCAGATAGGTTCTTAACCGGAACGATGCAGTCGGAATCCGGAGAGCACACGCCTCTGGCGTGTGGTTTGCGGCATCGCGCCGCAAACCTCGTTCACAAACTGAATTACCCAACTTACCCAACGATGAGGTAAAATGGTTTGGCGAGGTTGTTTCCGATTTTGGGAACCGAGCCGGTTGGCGGGAAACGGAAGCGGCGGGCGGGCGGAAAAGTAAGGCGGGGGAGCCAACCGGCTCCCCCGCATTCCCCTTCTTTTGGATGTGCCTTACGGAGATCGCGTCAGACGCGCAGCTTGCGCCGGGCAAAAGCCACTGCTCCGCAGGCCAGTCCCAAGAGGATCGCGGTCGCGCCGCCGTCAGGAACATTCGGAAGACCCTGAACCTGGCTACCTGACTGGATGGTGATGTTTTCTCCACCGATCGCTTCGCCGAAGAGGCCGACAGGCGGGGTGTCACTCAAACCGCCATCAATAGTAATGTCAGCATTCGGCGCCAGGATAATGCCACGCACCACAGAATCGCCGGTCATACTGACCGGGGAAGTTCCTGTAATGTTGAACAGGACATTGGCGGCGTTGGCGCCGTTGATGAGGGAGACAAGAGCACTTCCGCTTAGGGACATGGACCCTGAAATATTAAAGATATAAGTACCCGCTCCATTCAGTTGAAGTTCCCCCCCCGAAGAAAGCGAGAGCGAAGAAAGGCTGTACACTCCCGGAGTGAAGGAATTGAGGCCCGCAGAGGTAATACTCCCGGGTGTGCCCCCCAGCCCAGCGGCGTTAGCCGCGGCCGCGAGAGCATCTGATGTAGCTTGGTTCAATACCGTGTCTTGGCTGGGCAGAACGGAACTGATGCTTGCACTGCCGCTCAGCGAATAAGTAGCAGTGTTGCCCTGATAGAGAGTGCCATCAATGAACGAACTGCCACTCATCGTTAATGAGTTTTTTGAGCTAAGACCAAAATTGCCATTCACCCCGCTGCCGCCGGTGATTGAGGTGTTATCTATATCGACGGTCGAAGCATCACCAATAGACAACACTGCCCAATTATATGGACTGCCCAGCCCGGCGGTGCCAAGATTGAAGGACACTGCTGACACTCTTGTTTCCAACAGCAGGGCAAATACAGCAGCGGCCAGGCACAAGCCTGTGAACTTAAGTGCCATCTTTAATGCTTTCCCGCGACGGTTCGCTTTAGGAATTTTACTTTTCATAATTTTTTTGCCTCCTATTCATCATGTTTGATTCTCCTTGACCGAATACTGCCCCCGCCGCCGGTCTCGCACTTGGGCGACCTCATCGGGCCTGGCCGCGAACGCCTCGGCGACAAAACCAACTCCTGGTTAGGGACGGTGATTTTGACCGGTTCCAAGTGTCCCAGGCCGCGCACGAGTTCGAGCAGCTTCTGGAGATGACGGCGGATTCCTTCTCCCCTCATATCGTCGTTCCTGTTTTTTCCGCCACCCCTTGGAGGCGGCTTGTTGTTTTTTATTCTGTTTCTTTCAGACGGCTCAATCCCACATTTTCAAACCGACAAGCAAGTCTGAAACCTGCAAACCCGAATAAGCTAACTCCGTGCCAATGAACCGGGTTTGGATTCATTGTGCGGTAACGGCTTTAACGACAGGGGCTTTCGACATGGGTTGATTTTGGTTAAGAAAAGCGAATACTGGAGTTTCTGTAAGGCTTTCCGACGCTTTTTGAGCGATCCCGGGGTTGGTTTGCGGTTAACACATTGGAATTATTGAGGTTAAGCCAGGTTCGGTTGAATGTAAGGTAAACTGACGGAAAACGAGGTTTTTTACAGCCCGTATTGATTGGAAATCGGAATCATTTCGATTGGTTTCAAGATGAGAACCCGACCCCGCATTCCACCCTGTTCCCCATCGGATGGGGAGTTTCCACGATTCTCGAATGACGCGTTGAGCAGCCCAAAACTCATCACCCTTTCTTACGGAACAATGCGGTTCAAAACGGGGAGCGCACCCGCCCCGGCTGCACCAGTCGGCGTCGCGCCGACTGGACCGCACGGAAATGCAATCAAAACGGTGTGGTCCCGGCGCGCTCGAGGTGTTCGGCGGGACGCACGTGCTCCCAAAATCAACTGCATCGTTCCATACAAAAACTTGGGTGCAAGAAATGCGAAGTCTTTGACAAAAGGCGGCAAGCCGTTCCGGGCGGACGATTTAAGCTGGCTGGGTGAAAGAGAGCGGACCGGCTTGGAAGCAGGGTCCGGAAGGCGCATGGGGCGGGCGAGGGTCATGGCGATATACGCCGCCGTGCAGGTCCGCTTCGACCGGGGTCTGATCCGGCAAAGGACAATGGCATGAAGCTTTTCGTTGCGGGTTTGAGCTACAAGACCGCGCCCGTCGAGGTGCGCGAGGCATTCGCCATCCCCCGCGCCGAACTGCCCTGCCGCGGCTGCCGCTTGAAATTGCACAACGACCTTTCGGAGGTGGCGCTGCTGTCCACGTGCAATCGCGTGGAGATTTACGGCGTGGCATCGCGGGGAAACGTCGGGGCGGCCCGGCTCTTCCAGCAATTGACCCGGAGCGACTTCGATTTTTCCCCCTACCTCTACGTCCGGGAAGACGGGACGGCGGTGGAGCATTTGTTTTCGGTGGCGGGCGGATTGGATTCGATGGTGCTGGGCGAGACGGAAATCACCGGCCAGGTCAAACACGCCTATCAGGCGGCGCAGGCGGCCCGGCTGACCGGCCGGACCCTGAACCGGGTTTTTCAAGCGGCGTTGCACACCGCCAAGGCCATCCGCACCCGCACGGCCATCGGCCGCGGCGCCACCTCGGTGGGCAGCGTGGCGGTGGAACTGGCTGAAAAGATTTTCGACCGGGGCCTGGGCGAGAAGGTCGTCATGATCATCGGCGCGGGCAAGATGGGCGAGGCCTGCGTCCGCCACCTCGCCAAGCGCGGCGCGCGCACGGTGCTGGTGGCCAACCGCTCCTTCGAGCGCGCGCAAAGCCTGGCGTCCGAATTTGGCGGCCGCGCCGTGCGTTTCGACGAATGCCTCCAGGCTCTGGCCGCGGCGGACATCGTGGTCAGTTCCACCGGCTCGCCACGAGTGGTTTTGAGCCGCGAGGACATCGCCTCGGTTCTCTCCGCGCGGCGCGGGCGTCCGCTGGTGCTGGTGGACATCGCCGTGCCGCGGGACATTGACCCCGCCGCGCAGCAACTGCCCAACGTGTTCCTCTACGACATAGACGACCTGGAGGGCATCGTGCGGGAGAACACCCGGTATCGCGAACAGGAACTGGCCCGGTGCCGGGAGATCATCGCCGACCGGACCGCGGCGGTGATGGAAAAAATCCAGCGGAACCCGGAAAAAATTGACGTTCCCGGCCGCCCGCTCCGGCGCCCCTGGCCTTTCGGCCTTTTCCAATCCCAGGGTCTGCCGGCCTGACCGCCATCGCCGGGCCTCCGGGCGCGCGTTCACGAAGCGGAAAGTTCCGACCTAACCCTGAGCTGGAACGATGCGGTTGGTTTTGGGGAGCACGCGCGTCCCGCGTGTCGTGTCCGGCGTCCCGCCGAACACCTCGAACGCCCCAAGACCCCACTGTTTTGTTCGCCTTTCGTGCGCACGATCCAGTCGGCGTCCCGCCGACTGGTGCAGCCGGGACGGCTGCGCTCCCCATTTTGAACCGCATTGTTCCGGCTGAGCGGAACGCCGCCGGGACACGCCCTGGCATGGGGTCTGACGGTTAAGCAATTTTTTTCTTTTGTTTCAGCCCGGCTTTTCATAATTGTCGCCCTATGAATCCCAAGACGGCTTGTTTATTGACCGCGGCCCTGATGGGTCTGGCTTTTGCTCCCGGCGCCTACGCGCAGACTCCACAGGTCGAATTTCCCGCCGCCAGCCCGCCCTGCACGCTCAAGCAACGCGTCGGTCTCACGGACATCGAAGTGGTCTATTCCCGGCCGGGCGTGAAGGGCCGCGTCATCTTCGGAGGCATCGTGCCGTACGGCCGGGTGTGGCGGACCGGCGCCAACCAGGCCACGCGCCTCACCTTCAGCACGCCGGTCAAGCTGGAGGGCCACGAGATTCCCGCCGGCGCCTATGCCCTGTTCACCATCCCCGGCCAGGATGAATGGACGATCATCCTCAACAAGGACGCCCGCCAGTGGGGCGCTTTTCAATACCAACAGAAAGACGACGTGGCGCGCTTTCAGGTGACGCCGGTGACGCTGACCGACACGGCCGTTGACGCCTTCACCATTGAATTCAACCGCATCCGCGACGATTCGGCCATGCTCGATCTGGTCTGGGACAAGACGGTGGTCCCGATCCGGCTGGAGGTGGATGTCGCCGGCAAGGTCGTCCCGCAAATCGAGGCCGCGATGGCGGCGCCCGGCAAAAAATCGGACGGCTTTTATTTTCAGGCCGCCACCTTTTACTACAACCACAACCTCGACCTGAAGAAGGCCCTCGACTGGGTCAACGCGGGCCTGGCCGACCAGCCGCGGATCGCCTACGAGATGCTGCACCTGAAGGCGGAGATCCTGGCCAAGCAGGGCGACAAGGCCGGCGCCATCGCCGCCGCCAAGGAATCCACCGACCTGGCCGTCAAGGCCGAAGGCCCGGGCAGTTCGTTCGTGTGGATGAACCAGGATTTGATTTCCAGTCTGCAACCATGACCCCTTTGGCTCCGAACTCCATTCAACCTGAACCGTCCGAAAACCATCCGACCCAACATGAAAAAACTGCTGTCCGCACTTGTAATCACGACCGTGGCCATGTCCAGCGCGCTGCCGGCCCTGGCCCAACACCGGCGTCTCAGCCCGCACGAAACCATCAGCGCGGTCATTGACGGCGACCGGATCACCCTCACCTATGGCCGGCCGTACACGATCAAGCCCGGAACGACCGAGGTCCGCAAGATCTGGGGGGGCTTGGTGCCTTACGGCAAGCCCTGGCGCATGGGCGCGGACGAAGCCACATTGCTCGTGACGCAACGGTCCATCGAGGTCGGTGGCAAGACCATTCCCGCCGGCGCTTATACGCTTTACATGGTGCCGGAGGAAAGCGGCGCGTCGCAACTGGCGTTCAGCACGGCGATCGGAGGCTGGGGGATTCCCGTGAACCAGTCGCACGACCTGGCGCGGGTGAATTTGCAGAAGGAGGCGCTGGACAAGCCGGTGGACCAGTTCACCATGGCCGTTGCGAAAAACCCCTCCGGCGGCGGCGTGCTGAAGTTGATGTGGGAAACCACACAATTTTCCGTGCCATTCACCGTCCAGAAATAATCCGACGAAAGCGCCGGCACGGGCCGTCATGGATCGGTCATTTTCAATGAAGCGCCCGAACTGCCGCCGGGTCTTGGAGTGCGCCGGCGGAGTGCAGCGGCGACGGCCCTTTCAGACGGGAAGGGCGCTTTCACCAGACGGCACTCCTCCAAAGCGGTGTCGCGCTTCGCCTGCCACCGTCCAAGACGCCGGCGCGTTCACGCGCGGGTTCCGTCCATTCGCGGCGCTTGTTATTTGCCTCCTGGCGTGCTGGCCCATCGCCGGCCAAGTTGCCGCGCCGGCGCCCGCGCCGGTCATTATGCAGGACCTGCATCGCTTTCAGGAAATGGGCGGCGTGCTTTACGTCGCGGCGCATCCCGACGACGAGAACACGCAGTTGATCGCCTACCTCGCGCGCGGGCGCCATTACCGCACCGCCTACCTTTCGCTCACGCGCGGCGACGGCGGCCAGAACGTGCTCGGCCCGGAGTTCGGCGACGAACTTGGGGTCATCCGCACCGAGGAACTCCTCGCCGCGCGGCGCATTGACGGCGGACGCCAGTTTTTCTCCCGCGCGGTGGACTTTGGATTCTCCAAGGATTATCGCGAGACGCTGCGCATCTGGGACCGGCAGGAGGTGCTCAGCGACGTGGTCCGCGTCATCCGCGAGTTCCGTCCCGACGCGGTCATCACGCGCTTTGCTCCCTGGCAGCGTCACACGCACGGTCACCACACCGCCTCGGCCATTCTGGCGCTGGAGGCCTTCAAGCTGGCCGGCGATCCCAAGGCCTTTCCCGATCAACTCCACGAGGGGCTGACGCCGTGGCAACCCAAACGCATCCTCTGGAACGGTTGGACCGGGTCCGGCCGAAGCAATGGGGAAACCAACGCGGAAATCGTGCGCATCAACGTCGGCGGCACCGATCCGGTCACCGGCGAGTCGTTTGCGGAAATTGCCGCGCGCAGCCGTTCCATGCACAAGACCCAGGGCTTCGGCAATTTCACGGGTTTTCGCGGAGACAGCGGGCCAAGATACGAAACGTTCGAACTGTTGGCGGGCGCTCCGGCCACGAACGACATCCTGGACGACGTGAACACAACCTGGTCGCGCGTGCCCGGCGGCGCGGAAATCGGAACGCTGACCGATGCCGTCATCGCAAAATTCAATTCGCAAGACCCCGCCGCCAGCGTGCCGGCGTTGTTGGAAATCAAGAAACGTCTGGCCGGCCTGGCTGAAGACGATCCGGTGGTGAACGAAAAACGCCGGCAACTGGATCGCATCATTCAAGAATGCCTTGGCTTGACCGTGGAAACGACGGTTCCGCAGGCCGAGGTGGCGCCCGGCGAAACGCTCGGAATGCACCTGACTGCTGTGGTTCGTTCGGGCATTGTTCCCGTCCGCTGGGTGGCGGCGCGGTATCCGGCCATCCAAGCCGAGTTTCCCATTGGCGTTGACCTCTCCACCAAGCAAACCGTCAGCCGCGACTCGGTTGAAACGCTTCCGGCCAACACGCCGTTGAGCCAGCCGTATTGGCTGCGCGAAGACCACTCCGTCGGCATGTTCCGCGTGGCGGATCCAAAACTCATCGGTCGGCCCGAGAATCCTCCGGTCTTTCCGGTGGAGCAGATTTTTGAAGTGGGCGGCCAGACCGTGATGATTCCCGACCAGCCGGTGCAGGTCACCGCCGAGCGGGTGAAGGGTGAAACGCGCCGTCTGGACGTGATTTCGCCGGTGTCGCTCAAGCTGGCGTCCAACGTCGAACTGTTCGCCCCCGGAGCCTCGCGCCCGGTGACGGTGACGGTCACCGCCGCGCGGCCGGACGTCGCAGGCGCGTTGCATCTGGATGCGCCGGCGGGCTGGAAGGTCTCGCCCGCATCACAATCCTTCCACCTGCAAGCCAGCGGAGGTCAGGCACAGTTCACGTTCACGGTCACCGCGCCGTCCGAACCGGCGGTCGCCAGCATCACCGCCGAAGCGGAGATCGGCGGCAAGAGCTACGACAACGAGCGCGTGGTGATCAATTATCCGCACATCCCGCTGTTGTTGCTCCAGCCGCCCGCGCGCCTCAAGGCCGTTTGCCTGGACCTGGCCATCCGGGTCCGCAACATCGGGTACCTGCCCGGCGCCGGCGACAGCGTGGCGCAATGCCTGGGAGACATGGGGTGCAAGGTGACGACGCTCGCCGGGGCGGACCTTACGCCGGAACGGCTGAAGGATTTCGACGCGGTGGTCATTGGCGTGCGCGCGTTCAACGTCCGCACGGACCTCGTTGCCCATTTGCCGGCGCTGTTCGACTACGTCCGGGCCGGCGGCAACGTCATCGAGCAGTATAATCGGCCGCGCGGGTTGCGGACCGAGGATTTCACGCCGTTCAAACTGCATCTGTCCGACGAGCGCGTGACCGACGAAACCGCGCCGGTCACGTTCCTCGCTCCGGACCATCCGGTCCTGAACACGCCCAACAAGATCACCCGCGCCGATTTCGACGGCTGGGTCCAGGAGCGCGGGATTTATTATCCCGACCGGTGGGACGACCACTTCACGCCGATCCTGGCCTGCGGCGATCCCGGCGAAGCGCCGCTCGAGGGCGGCCTGCTCGTGGCGCCCTGCGGCAAGGGTTACTTCGTCTATACCGGACTGGTGTTTTTCCGCCAACTGCCGGCGGGCGTGCCTGGCGCCTACCGGCTGTTTGCCAATCTGGTTTCCCTGGGAAAATGAAGTTGCCACCCGATCCACCGGCGCCCCAGGGTAGGGCGCGCCACTCCGTCCGCGCCGGTGGGAATGAGTCGGACATCCCCGTTGACCCTCGCGGCGCGCAGGGGACTGACGCGCCCCACCCAATGGACGCGGACGAACGGACCGGCCTGCCGGGGCTTCGCACCTGGAGCGGCGTTTACCTTTTTGTTTTCGGCTGCTTTGTTTTGTGGGTGGTGCTGCTGTTGGCGCTGACGGCGAGTTATTCATGAACGTCCTGGATTTCGCCGTCCTCATCGGCAGCATGTTGGCCATCGCCGCCTACGGCACCTGGCACACGCGGCGTCAGCAGACCTTGCGGCATTACCTGAAGGGTGACGAATCCGTCGGCTGGCTGACCATCGGCATCTCGGTTGCCGCCACGCAGGCCAGCGCCATCACGTTCATTTCCACACCGGGTCAGGGGTACGAAAGCGGGCTGGACTTCGTGCAGAATTATTTCGGGATGCCGCTGGCGCTGATCCTCATTGCCGCCGTCTTCCTGCCGATTTACCGGCGGTTGAATGTTTATACCGCCTATCAATATCTGGGACACCGTTTCGACGCCAAAACCCGCCTGCTTGGCGCCGCCTTGTTTCTCGTGTCGCGCGGCCTGGCCGCCGGCATCACCATTTACGCGCCGGCCATCATCCTGTCCACCGTGCTCGGCTGGCGGCTGGACCTCACCATCATCTTGAGCGGATTGCTGGTGATCGTGTACACCGTCGCCGGCGGCAGCCAGGCGGTGAGCCTGACCCAGAAATACCAAATGGCCGTCATCTTCGGCGGCATGGTGGCGGCCTTCGTCATCCTGCTGATGAAGCTGCCGGCCAGCCTGGGCGACGCGTTGACCGTGGCGGGCGGATTCAAAAAGCTGGAAGCGGTGAGTCTTTCAACCGATCTCCACCGGCGTTACACGTTTTGGACGGGGCTGCTCGGCGGATTCTTCCTGTCGCTCTCCTACTTCGGCACCGACCAATCGCAGGTGCAGCGTTACCTTTCCGGCTCCTCCTTGCGCGAAAGCCGGCTGGGATTGATGTTCAACGCCGTGCTGAAAATCCCCATGCAGTTCTTCATCCTGCTGCTCGGCGTGATGGTGTTTGTCTTTTATCAATTTGAACAGCCGCCGCTTTATTTCAACCAGGCGGCCTGGCGCCAGGCGGTCCGGCGGGACCCGGGCGAACACCTCCAGGCGCTCGAGCAACGGTTCGACGCGATTGGCGCGCAGAAGGAACAATTCATCCGCCGGTGGCTCGACGCCAAACACGCCGGCAACCGCGCGGCCGCGGCCGCGGCGCGGGCGCAGGCCCTGGCGGCGCTGGACCGCAGCAACGCCGTGCGCGCCCAGGCGCGGGCCGCGGTGCAGGCGGCCGACCCCGGCGCGCAAAGCAACGACGCCGACTACGTCTTCGTCACGTTCATCCTCGACCACCTGCCGCACGGCTTGATCGGCCTGTTGATTGCCGCGTTCTTCGCCGCCGCGCTCCAATCCAAGTCCGCCGAATTGAACGCGCTGGGCTCGACCACCACCGTGGATTTCTACCGGCACCTGCTCAAACGCGAAGCCAGCGACGCGCATTACGTGGCCGCCTCCAAATGGTTTACTTTCTTCTGGGGTTTGGTGGCGCTGGCCTTTGCGCTCTTTGCCAACCTGGTCGAGAATCTCATCCAGGCCGTCAACATCGTCGGCTCGGTCTTTTACGGCGTGATGCTGGCCTTGTTTCTGGTGGCCTTCTTTCTCAAGCGCGTGGGCGGAACGGCGGTTTTCTGGGCGGCGCTGGCGGCGCAGACACTGGTCTTCGTCCTCTATTTTTCGCTGAGCATCAGCTACCTGTGGTATAACTTCATCGGCTGCGCCGCCTGCGTGCTGTTGAGCCTGATTTTACAGGCCGCGCTCGGCTCAAACAGTCCAGCGGCCGGGGCCTGACGCGGTTTTGCCGGCGGAGAACAGAGCCGCGCAGCCGGCTCACGCTTCCAGGGCCGGACGCGGCCGGCCATCCACCGGACAGGCGCGCAGGCAGATTTTTTTGTAGGCGGCCAGCGCCAGCAGGGGCCAGGCGTTGCGGTACATGTCGTACTTCAAATAGAACACTTTCGGAAAACCGGTGCCGGTCGTCTCCTCCTCCGTCCACGAACCGTCGGAATTTTGGGTGTGGATCAAATACTCGATGCCGTGTTTGAGGGCGGGATTTTCCGGATTGTCAAAGGCGCACAGGCCCATGACGGCCCACGCGGTTTGGGACGCGGTGCTCGGTCCCTGCCCTTTGAAGACGGGGTCGTCGTAGGTGTTGCAGCGCTCGCCCCAGCCGCCGTCGGCGTGCTGGACACTCTCCATCCAGGCCCTGGCGCGCAGGAGCCAGGGTTCGCTCATGTTCCAGTTCATGGCGCGCATGCCGCGCAGGACCTGCCAGGTGCCGTAAATGTAATTGACGCCCCAGCGGCCATACCACGAACCGTCGGCCTCCTGATGTTCGCGGATGAACTCGATGGCGCGGCGGACCCGCGGATGGCTCGCGCTCCAGCCTTCGTAGCCGAGCAGTTCCAGAATGCGCGCGGTGATGTCGGCGCATTCGGGATCGAGCATGGCGTTGTGGTCGGCGAAGGGCACCTTCTCCAGGATGTTTTTCGTGCAGTCCTTGTCGAACGAGGCCCAGCCGCCGTCCTTGCATTGGAAAGTCATCATCCAATTCAGGCCGCGTTGAAAACACTCGTCGCGTTTTTGCGGCTGGTCCGTCGTGATGAGCCGCAGCGCCAGCAGCACCATCGCCGTGTCGTCCACGTCGGGGTTCCACCGGTTGTTGAATTCAAACACCCAGCCGCTGGGCTCGACCTTGGCCGGGTTCTTGTGGACCCAGTCGCCGGCGAAGCGGATTTCGCGCTGCATCAGCCATTCGGCGGCGCGCTTCAAGGCGGGGTGATTCTCCGGCAGGCCCGATTCGCGCAGGCAGATGGCCACGATGGCCGAGTCCCACACCGGCGAGAAGCACGGCTCGATGCGCACGTCGTCCTCGGTTTCGTGCTCGAGCTTCTTCAATTCGCGCGCGGCGCGGACCACCTGCGGGTGGTCGTCGGGGTAGCCGAGCGCCTGGAGGGCGATGAGCGCGTTGAGCATCGCCGGGAAAATCGCGGCCAGGCCGTCGCTGCCCTCGAAGCGTTCGAGCATCCAGTGCTCGGCCTTCTTGAGGGCGGCGCGGCGGAAGGGGTGGATGCTGTGGGCGGCGAACCACTCGGCGAATTTGTGCAGCCGGTCCAGCCAGAGGAAGAAATTGCGCCACGAAATTTTCTCCGGGTCGGGCGCCGGCGCCAGGTCGCGTTCGTGCATGCCCTCGGGATACAACTCGTCCAAATCCACCTTCACCGGGCGCGTGGGCTTGAAATGGTTGATGATGGCCAGGGGCACGAGCATGCCGCGCGACCAGTTGCTCATGTCCCAGAAGTTCACGTGAAACCACTTGCCCAGCAGGAGCACTTCGCAGGGAATGGTCGGCACGTATTCCCACGGGAACAACCCCAGGAGCGCCAGATACAGCTTGGAAAACGTGTTCAGGCGCGGGACGCCGCCCAGGCTCAGGGCGACCTGCCGCGCCCGCAACAGGCGCGGATCGGTGGCGCGCAGGCCGGCCAGTTTCAACGCCAGATAGGCCTTGATCGTGGCGTTCACCTCGGAGGGGCCGCCGTAGTAAATGTTCCAGCCGCCGTCGGGCAGTTGCATGGACAGGAGATGATGAACCGCCTTGCGCTGCCATGCCTTGTCCATCTGCCCGCGCCAATGGTGGTAGGCCACCATGTCCGAGACCAGCGTGGAGTCCACCATCAACTCGCCGATCCAGTAGCCTTCGGGCTTCTGCAGGCCCAGCAGGTTTTTCTGCGCCCGCAAAACGGCGGCATCCACCTCCCGCGCCAATCCCGGCCCGGTGCCAGCCGCCGGTTCCGCGGACTGAACACTTGATCCTCTTTGTGACAACACCCATTCACTCTGCCGCCTGCTGCCGGGGCTGTAAAGTGTTTAGTCGGCGGGAAATGGGAAATGCCCGTTTCATTGTCCTTCATTTTGAGGTGGACAAGAGGCGCGGATTGGAATAATAAGGAGCAAATCTATCATGAAGGGAACACGATGAGCTACCAAACGTCCCGCTACGGCTGGCTCCCGGACCTGCCGGATCATCGCGACGTGCTTTACGCCGCGCCGGCGGAGACCCTCGCCGCCCCGCCGGCCAGGATGGACCTGCGCCCGCAATGCCCGCCGGTTTACGACCAGGGCCGGCTCGGCAGTTGCACCGCCAACGCCATCGCCGGCGCCATTGAATTCGACCGTTTGAAACAGAAGCTCGCCGACTTCACGCCCTCGCGTCTTTTCATTTATTACAACGAACGGGCCATCGAACACACCGTGGATTCCGACAGCGGCGCACAGATCCGCGACGGCGTCAAGAGCGTGGCCCGGCAGGGCGATTGCCCGGAAACCGAATGGCCCTACGACCCGGCCAAATTCAAGACCCGGCCGTCCAGGCGGTGCTACGCCGACGCGCTCAAATACCGGGTCGTTTCCTATCAGCGCGTGGCCCGGATGTTGAGCCAGTTGAAGGGCTGCCTGGCCTCCGGCTGCCCGTTTGTCTTCGGGTTCACCGTGTACGAAAGCTTTGAAAGCGCGCAGGTCGCCCGGACCGGCCACGCCTCCCTGCCCCACAGCGGCGAGGCTGCCGTCGGCGGCCATGCGGTCGTCGCCGTCGGCTACGACGACGCCCGGCAATGGTTCCTGGTCCGCAACTCGTGGGGCGCCGCCTGGGGCCTGAAGGGTTATTTTACCTTGCCCTACCCCTATGTGACCGACGAAAATCTCGCCGGCGATTTCTGGACAATTCGCATCGTCCAGTGAAGAATCAGAACAGCGAACACGAAAAACAAATATGACTCTGACCAAACGTGATCTCGTCGTCCGCATCAGCAACGAGACGGGGCTGACCCAGATGCAGGTGCTGGACGTGGTGCAACGGACCTTGGACGCCATCTCCGAGTCGCTGGCCAAGGGCGACAAGGTGGAGCTGCGCAACTTTGGCGTCTTTGAAATCAAGGTGCGCCGCGCACGCGTCGGACGCAATCCGAAGAACCCGGGGACCGACGTGCCCATTCCCGCGCACGCGACGGTGAAGTTCAAGCCCGGCAAGGAAATGCGCGCCGAGGTGCTGAAGCTGTCGCCGCCGGCCTGAACGGTCCAGCCCCGCGGGGTTGCAGGGGCCGACGGCCCGCCGCCCGAACGCTTTCACGCTTTCGTGCGCCCGCGAACCCATTTAAGCTCCTCCCATGGAACGTTTGCCCGGTTTCCGCGATTTTTATCCCGAACCGCTGCCGCACGCCGACGTGGGGAGCGCCGACGCGCGCCAGTTCATTTTTCAGAAATGGCGGGACGTGGCGCGGCGCTACAATTTCCGTGAATACGACGGTCCGCCGCTCGAACCTCTCGAACTGTTCACCACCAAGAGCGGCGACGAGATCGTCGGGCAACTCTACAATTTCACCGACAAGGGCAGCCGCGCCGTCGCCCTCCGCCCCGAAATGACGCCAACGCTGGCGCGCATGGCCGCCGCGCACGAACGCCGTTTCAAGAAACCCATCAAATGGTTCGCCGTCCCCCAGCTCTTCCGCTACGAACGCCAGCAACGGGGCCGCCTGCGCGAACATTTCCAGTTCAACGCCGACATCCTGGGCGAGACCGGTCCTGCGGCGGACGCGGAACTCATCGCCCTGCTCATTGACGCGCTGCGGTCCTTTGGCCTGACCGCACGGGACTTCGTCGTCCGCCTGAGCAGCCGCAACGCTTGGCACGAGTTTTACGAGGGGAGACGGTCGAAGTCCGGGGGCCGCGCCGACCACGCCCACGAATACAATTTCTTCCAGACCATTGACAAACTGGAGCGCGCGCCGCCGGAGGAGAGCGACAAAAAACTGGACGCGCTGGGCTTTTCCATGGCCGAGGTGAGCCAGTTCATCGAGTCGGGCAAACCGACGGCGGAACTGGAGACCATTTTGCAAAACCTGGCCGCCCGCGGCCTGAGCGATTTTGTCAAGGTGGATTACCACGTCGTCCGCGGCCTGGCCTACTACACCGGCGCCGTGTTCGAGGCCTTCGACGCCCGGGGCGAGTTCCGCGCCCTCGCCGGCGGCGGACGTTACGACAACCTCGTCAAGCTCATCAGCGGCGGCAAGGTGGACCTGCCGGCGCTGGGGTTCGGGATGGGCGACGTGGTGCTGCTCGAACTGCTCCGGGCGCGCCGCCTGCTGCCCAGATTCGACTCCGCCACGGACGTTTTTGTGCTGATCGAGGACGAAGGTCTGCGGCCGCAATCCCTCAGGCTGGTGCAGGACCTGCGCACCGCCGGCTACGCCGTGGAGTATCCGTTCACGGCCACCCGGCCGGACAAGCAATTCAAGCGCGCCCAGGAATTGAACGCGACCCGCACCGCGCGCCTGGAAAACGCCGATTACGTCCGCATCCGCGATTTGAAGACGCGCCAGGAAATCGTCGCCGGCGTGGCCGACGCGGCGAATCATTTGAAATGACGTGCCCACGGTTTTGCAAATCGGGCCATACCGGTTCTTCTTCCACGCCGGAAATCGAAATGAACCGGCGCACGTTCACGTGGAGCGCGACCAATGCAAGGCAAAATTCCGGCTTGATCCCGTCCGGCTTGAGCGAAGCGGCGGTTTTCGCGGACACGAAATCAACCACACGTGGAAAACATCCCGCGCGGCGAGCCTTCCGGCGAAAGCCAGCGGTCGTTCAAAAATGGCTTGAAGGCCGCAAGGGTAAAAACGGTTTGCGCTGAGTTTCGGCTGCGATTCCCTTTCGTTGGTGAACGCTAATTGTCTTGTATGGAGCACTCGCCGGTTTCCCATCGCATCGCCATCGTGGAAGGCGACATCCCCAACAGCGCGTGGACGCGATTGTGAACGCCGCGAACACGACGCTGCTGGGCGGCGGCGGCGTGGACGGCGCGATTCACCGCGCCGCCGGGCAGGAGTTGCTGGCCGAATGCCGCACGCTCGGCGGCTGCGCCACCGGTCAGGCCAAAATCACGCGCGCTTACCTACTCCCCGCCCGCTGGGTCATCCACACCGTCGGCCCGGTCTGGCGCGGCGGCCATCGCGGCGAGGAGGACCTGCTGGCCAGTTGTTACCGGAGCTGCCTCGCGCTCGCGGCCCAACGCGGAATCAAGACCGTGGCCTTTCCCTCCATCAGCACCGGCGCCTACGGCTTTCCCCTGGACCGCGCGGCGCGGATTGCGCTGCGGGAAACCAGGCATTTTCTGGAAGGCCATCCGTCCGTCGAAAAGGTGATCCTGGTCTGCTTCGGGGCCCCGGCGCTGGAAATCCACCAAGCCGCGCTGCGGGAGGCGGGCCTGGCGTGACGCGGTCTCCGCACGGTTGTCCGCCCCCGGGCGAACGGCAAAGGCCCTCTTCGATTGCCAGACGGCCCGGCCCGCCACCGGGTTTCGTCCCCTCCGGCCCGGCCGGAGCGGACCGAAGATTTATAAAGTTTAACTTATTCACTTGAATTATAAGAAATTTAAAGTTAAAAAAACTTGCGCTTGGGGCGGGGGTGAAAGAAAATCTCATCCAACGCCGCCCCCGGTGGCGGAAATCCGTTACAACCAACAGCAACAACCGAGCATTGAGTTACCGCCGTGAGACTTCCCCAAACCCCCCGGTCCGAACGGCGCAGCGGACGTTCCCTGCGCCTCTTCCTTTCCATGATTTTAACCGGCTTCCTGGCGTTCCTGCCGGGCGCCTGGGCCGACGACATCGGCGTCAATTTTGAGGGCGGTTTTTTTCCGACGCCGCTGCCTTCTTCGGACGCGGCCGGGGTGGTGACCCAGAAATTCTGGAACAATGTGAGCGGCGGATCTGCCTCGGCCGTGCCGTTGGTCGGAGACGGCGGCGGTTCGATCGCGGTCAACTACAGCGGCTTCACCCTGTCGGTGGGATCCAGCGGCTCGGGAACCACTACTACCACCAACACCGACGGCAACGGCCTGTTGATGGTAGGTTATGCCATCGGCGAGAGCACGTCCGGCGCCGGTACGGTCGGGATCACGGTTTCCAATGTGCCAGGCCAGCTCATCAGCTCCGGCTACGCGGTCATCGTTTATTTTGATTTCAACAATGGCGGCGCTTACGCGGTGGACGGCTTCACGTTGAGCGCGCCCAAATACGGCACGAAAACCCTCTACGGACTGGACCCGGCCAACACGGATTTTTCCGGCACGTTCAAACAGGTGCCCTCCTCCAGCACGTCGGATCTGGGCGCGTCCACGCCTGATGGCAACTACCTCGTTTTTGCCGGCCTGACTGACACCAACTTCACGCTCACCGTCACGGGGGGCAGCAATGGAGGCTTGGGCGCCGATTACGCGTTCATCAACGGATTTCAAATTGTGCCGTTAAGCGCCCTGCCGGCGGCCCCGGCCCCGGTCATCACCAGTCCGAACACGGCCACCGGCGTGGTCAACACCGCCTTCAGCTACACCATCACCGCCAACAACTCGCCCTACGGCTACGGCGCCACGGGGTTGCCGGCGGGATTGACGCTCCATTCCGCCAGCGGCGTGATTTCCGGCACGCCGACGGTGGCGGGCGCCTTTGATGTGACCTTGTCGGCCACCAATTCGGGCGGCACCGGGACGCTGGCCCTGACCCTCACGATCGGCTCGGGGATTTCCACCAATGTCCCCGCCACCGGCACCACCAACACCCTTACCGGCGGTTCGCTCCTGGACATCAACACCGGTCTGGTGGGCGGCGACAACGGCACCCTGCTGACCACCACCAACGGCGGTTACACCTGGGGCCTGATCAATGTGGGATTGACCAATGACCTGCTGGCCGTCCACGGCATCGGCGGCTACGACTTCATCGGCGGAACGTTCGGCTTGATCGCCATGTCGCCCGATTCCGGCCAGACCTGGACGGACTTCCATCTGAATCTGACGAACTCGTTCGACTCGTTTTCCTTCCTGACGCCATTTTGGGGCTATGCCGTCGGCACCGGCGGAATCATCTGCTTCTGGAATGGTTCGACCTGGCTTTCTGAAGTTTCCGGAACGACCATGGATTTCTACGGCGTGGATGTGGTGGACACCCACACGGCTTGCGCGGTCGGCGGCGGCGGCACCATCTGCCGGTTTGACGGCACAAACTGGGTCGCGCAATCCAGCGGCGCGGCCTCCGTCACCTTCTACGGCGTGGCGTTTCTGAATGAGAACTTCGGCTACGCCGTCGGCACCGGCGGCGCCATCTACCAGACCACCGACGGCGGCGCCAACTGGGTGGCGCTCGATTCCGGCACGAGCGTGACGCTGCGGAGTGTCTGCGTGGTGGATGCCTACACAGCCTGGGCCGTGGGCGATAACGGGGTTTTTCTGCAAACCACCGACGGCGGCGCGCATTGGACGCTGATCCCGCTCGGCACCACGACCACCTTCTATTCGGTCGAGTTCCTGAACGGCCTGGGCCTGATCTGCGGCGGCGGCGGCAGTGTGTATCTCTTTCAACAAGCCGGCTACGCGCTGAACGACTCGCCGCTGGTGGCGATTCTCGCGCCAACCAACACCGCCTCCCTTTGTGTCTGCTCCAAAACCCCCATCGTCGCGGCCGCCTACGACGGCGACGGCTACGTGGCCAGGGTTCAATTGTTTCTCGGCTCGAACGAACTGGCCGAAAGCTCGGCCGACTCGCTGACCTACGTCTGGACCAACGATAGTCTGGTGGGCACGTTCACCTGCGTGGCCAAGGCCACGGACAATCTGGGCGCGACCGCGTATTCGGCGCCGATGACCTTCACGGTCCACCTGCCGGCGACCAACCAACTGGTCACGCTCGGCGTACTGCCCGCGAACGCCTTTGAATTCTGCCTGGGCGGTCTGACCAACCGGGTCTATGCCGTGCAGACCACGACCAATCTTCTGCTGCCGTGGAGCGCGTGGCATGTCGTGACGAACCAGGTCGGCTTCGTGCCCGTGATGGATCAGAACGTCTCCAGCAACGCCCAAAAATTTTACCGGGCCGGCCTCGCCACGGACCTCACGCTGGCGAATGGCAGCGGATTGTTAAATACGAACAGTTCCCCGTCCGGCGGCACGCTGACGGCTTCGATCACGGTCACCAACCAGACCTGCGCGGGGATCAGTGTCCCGGCCGGACCTTTCCATGTCGGATTTTATTGGTCCGACAATGAGGCGTTGACCAACGCCACGCTGCTGGCGGAGGCGCCGCTGGCCGGCTGCCCGGCGAACGGGACGGTGTCATTCAATCAGAACATCGTCGTCCCTTCGGTGCCGCCGGGAACGTATTATCTGAGTTTCGCCATCAACGACAAAAACGAAGTGCCGGAATGCGACACGGACAACAACACCTGGTATTGGCCGGTCACCATCTCCCAGTAAGGTGTCTTTCTTTTCCAGAATGGGCGGAAGATCTTGGTGGTTTCCCGCGCCGCGCTACACATAGAGCGCGCTCTGCAGGTCGCGCAGCAGCACGCTCATGAACGGGTAGCGGCGATCCGGTTCGCGGGCCAGGCACTTGAGAATGACTTTTTCCAGCGCCGGCGGCAGGTCCGGGTTCAGTTCACGTGGCGGCGCCGGGCCTGACGGCGCCAACTGGCGCGCCAGGATTTCAGCCGGCGTGTCGCCCGGAAAGGGCTTTTGATTGGTCACCAGTTCATACGCGGTGACGCCGAAGGCGAAGATGTCCGCGCGCGGGTCAATCGGCTGGCGCTGCAGTTGTTCGGGCGCCATGTAGCCGGGCGTGCCGGGGTTCCTGGAAAATTTCTTCGGCTTTTCCGGGATGGGTTGCGCCAGGTCAAAATCCACCAACCGCACGCCGCCATTGCGGGTGATGAGCACGTTTTCGGGCTTGAAATCCAGGTGCATGTAGCCGCTTTCGTGGACGTGACCCAGGCCGGCGGCCATGTCAATCAGGATTTGCGCCACGTTTTCGGCCAGCACCGGATCCTGCCGCGCGAACAGTTCCTTGAGGTTGGCCGCCTCGACGTAGTCCATCAGCAGATACAGCAGGCCGTCGGCCTTGCCGTGCTCGACGTAGCCGACGATGAAATCGCTCTGGTTGAGTTTGGAAAGCACCTGGCAGCCGCGGACGAAACGCCGGCGCGCCAGCAAATTGAACCGCAGTTCACTCTTCAGCTTCCGCAGCGCGTAAGGCCGCCCCCGACCGTCGGTGACGAACCAGATGTCCGCCATCCCGCCGCTGTTCAACAACTCCTGAAGACAAAACCGTCCGAACCGCTCCTGCGCCAGCGTGCCCGCCGACGCGGCATTCCCAAAGTCATTTGCCATCCTGCTTATTCCATAACACATCGCGCCCCGCGGCGCGAATGAAAACTCTTTGGACCGCTTGGACGAGGGAAGGCCGCACCGGGTTTCAACAGAATCACGCTTGGCTTGCGACGGCCCGGATGGTAACGTCGGCTCATGCGACCGCTACGGGCGGTGGTCATTTACCTGGGCGCGGTGTTCATCGGCGGGGCCTTGCTGGCGCCGTGGCTCTGCTGGCTGGCGCGGGACTTCGCCCCGGCGTTTCCCAGGATCGCCGGCGCGCCCTTCAACCGCTTCGTGGACCGCTCGCTCCTCCTGGCGGCATTGGCCGGGCTGTGGCCGTTGCTACGCGCGCTGGATGCCCGGTCGTGGCGCGACCTGGGGCTGGTCCAGCCTTACGGACAATCCGGAAAATTTTTCGGCGGCCTGCTGGTCGGTTTTCTTTCGCTGGCCGCCGTCGCGGGAACGGCCCTGGCCTGCGGCGACCGCCTGGCCGCGCCCAACCTCACCGCCCACAAAATCGTTGGATCGGTTTTCAGCGCCGTCGCGACCGCAGTCGTGGTGGCCGGGTTGGAGGAGGTCCTGTTCCGCGGAGGCATTTTCGGCGGGTTGCGCCGCGTCCTGTACTGGCCGTTCGCGCTGGTCATCAGCAGCCTGGTTTACGCGCTGGTCCATTTTTTGCGCCGGGCGGACTTCGCCGGCCCGGTCGCCTGGAACTCCGGGTTGGTGTTGCTGCCCCGGATGCTGGCCGGCTTTGCGGATTTGCGCGCGCTGGTTCCCGCCTTTCTGACGCTCACCCTCGCGGGTGTCCTGCTGGGACTGGCCTATCAGCGCAGCGGGAACCTGTATTTCTCGATGGGCCTCCACGCGGGCTGGATTTTCTGGCTCAAAATTTACGGCGCGCTCACGGTGGCGGACGCCGGCGCCCACGCTTGGTTCTGGGGCACGAGCAGATTGATTGACGGCTGGCTCGCCTTCCTGGCGCTGGCGTGCGTGTTGGGCCTTTTTAAATTTTTGCCGCTGGGCGAAAAACGGTCGCCCTACATGATCTCGAAATGAAATCCTTGCCGCCCTCGGAATTGAGGGTTTGAAAACCGCGATGAGGAACAGGACGAAGGCCAAAAAAGTGAAGGCGATTGCGCGGAACTGGTTCAACGCCGCCTTGGGATTCTTTTTTCCTGAGATCTGCCAGCTTTGCAAAGGCGAGCGCGCGGCGGCCCGGGAGGGCTACGTCGGCGCGCATTGCTGGTCGCACGTGCGCTTCATCCGCCCTCCCTTTTGCGAACGCTGCGGCCTGCCCTTCGCGGGCGAATTGACCGCGCCGTTTGAATGCGCCAATTGCCGGGGAATGGAACTGCACTTCAATTCGGCGCGCTCGGCCGTCGTCGCCCGGACGGTGGTGCTCGAGGCCATCCACCGTTACAAGTATCAGCGGGCACTGTGGTTCGAACCCTTTCTGGCCGGCTTGCTGCTGCGTGAGGCGGGGCCGGCCCTGCGCGCGGAGACCTGGGATTTCATCGTTCCGGTGCCGCTTCATCCGGTGAAGGAGCGCGAGCGCGAATTCAACCAGGCGGCGCGCCTGGCGCGGCGCCTGGCCGATGCGACCCGCATTCCGCTGAACGACCGTCTGCTCCGGCGCGTCCGGCCGACCCTGACCCAGACGCGGCTGACGCGCGAGCAGCGCGCCGCGAACATGCGCGGCGCCTTTGCGGTGCGCCGCGGCGTCCGCCTGCGCGGCCGGCGCGTGGTGCTGGTGGACGACGTGCTGACGACGGGCGCCACCACCAGCGCCTGCGCCCGGGTGTTGCGGGCCGCCGGGGCCGAGGAGGTGTGCGTCTGGACAGTTGCGCGCGGGCTTTGAATTGTGGATAATGACGGGGATGAAGACCGCCGTGATTGTTGAATCTGCCGTGATTCCGGGGCATTCTTGACTTTCAACTCCAGATTTTTCCAGAATGTCCACCACCACCTTCACCAAGAAAATCATCCAGATGGAAGCGGGAGACACAAAACTCACGCCTCCCAGCGCCAAAAGCGCTCCGGCCGGCTTCGCCAAAAAGCCCCGGCTGGCCGGCAAATCCAAGAAGCGCGACATTCCCGAAGGGCTCTGGACCAAGTGCCCCTCGTGCAGCGCGATGATCTTCGACAAGGAACTCGACGAGCACCTCAAGGTCTGCACCAAGTGCGGCTATCATTTCCCCATCGGCGCGCGCGAGCGCATCCACTCGCTGGTGGAGACCTGCACCTTTGAGGAAATGGACCCCAGCATGGAGAGCGTGGATCCGCTGAACTTCGTGGACAAGATCCCCTACCCGGCGCGAGTGCAGGAGCACCAGAAAGAGACCCTGCTCAAGGACGCGGTCCTGACCGGGCTGTGCAGCATCGGCGGCCATCGCGCGGCGCTGGGCGTGATGGATTTCAGTTTCATCGCCGCGTCGCTCGGCTCGGTCGTCGGCGAAAAGCTCACGCGCCTCGTGGAGCGCGCCACCGAGAAGGAACTGCCCGTCATCATCATTTCCACCAGTGGCGGCGCCCGGATGCAGGAAGGCATGTTGAGCCTGATGCAAATGGCCAAGACTTCCGCCGCACTGGCCTATCATGCCCGGAGCCGGCTGCCCTACATCAGTGTGCTGACGCATCCGACGACGGCGGGCGTGATGGCCAGTTACGCCAGCCTGGGTGATTTGATCCTGGCCGAGCCGGGCGCGATGATCGGGTTCGCCGGTCCGCGCGTCATCAAGGACACCACCCAGGCCGAGTTGCCGCCGGGATTTCAGACCGCCGAATTCCTGCTGGACCACGGGCTGATTGACGCCATCGTCCCGCGCACGGAAATGAAGGCGCGCCTGGTGGAATATCTCAATTTCCTGACTGTCCGACGCCGGCGCGCGGGCGCTTGAAGCGGTCCCGCGGTTCAAACCGGCGCCGCTTCCAGGCCCCGCCGGCCCGGCTCACACCGTCAGGATTTCCTTTTCCTTCCCGGCCAGGTGCGCGTCAATTTTGGCGACGTATTGGTCGGTCAGCTTTTGCAGCTCCTTCTCGGCCTGCTTTTCCTGGTCCTCGGTGATGCCGCTGTCGTGCGCGTGCTTTTTCAACTGATCCATCGCGTCGCGCCGGATGTGCCGGACCGCCACGCGCGCGTCCTCGGCCATCTTCTTCGAGATTTTCACGAACTCCTGCCGCCGTTCCTGGCTCAATTCGGGAAACACCAGGCGAATGATCTTGCCCTGCACCGCCGGGTTCAAGCCGAGGTTGGCCTTTTGAATCGCCTTCTCGATCGGGTGCAGCGAGTTGAGGTCCCACGGCTGGATGACCAGCATCCGCGGCTCCGGCGCGGTGATGCCGGCCAGCTCGCGGATGCGCATCTGCGAGCCATAGACTTCCACCAGGACGTTTTCGACCAGCGCGGGGGAGGCCTTGCCGGTGCGCACGCCGGCGAATTCGCCCACCAACACCTGCTCGGTCTTGATCATCCGCTCTTCGGCTTCCAGCAAAATGTCGTCGGGTGTCATAGTGGCAAAAGGTTAACCAGATTCATGACCGCTGTAAAAAGGTTTCCGCCGCTTCATTGGAGCAATTCCGGCGCGCCCGGGTCACAGCCATGGCGACGACGGGCGGATAGGCCCGGTCCGACTTCATGCGCGGCTCGACGTATTCGATCACCTCGAACAGCAACCGGTTCGCCCGCTCGTAAGGCAGGCCGGTCAACCGGGCGACGTAGCGGGTGGCGCGGTCAATCAGTTTCAAATTCGACGGCACCACCCAGACCATGGTGTTGCCCATGACGCGCCCCAGCCACGCCATCACACAGGTGGAAAGCGCGTTCATCACCAGCTTCACGGCCACGCGCGTCACGCCGTCCAGGAGAAAATCCGCCCGCGGCACGGGGATCCCAACCCGGATCAATTCCGATTGCGCGTTTCGGTCCATGACATTCTTGGATGCGGTTTCCTCAGTCTGGTCGCCGCCAAAGCGAATCAATCCAGTTCGCGCGCCGGCCGCCCGCGCCGCGTCGAGTTGCGCGCGCAGAAATCCATTTGACGACAGCAGCGCGTCCTCCACCCTTCCGGACAAAATACCCACCGCGCAGTCGCCGGGCTTCGAGGCCCGCTGGGCCAGGCCGTCCACACCGATCTTGAAGCGCATCAACTCGCCGCGCCCGATGTTGCGGATCGTTTCCAGCGTGCGCGAAAAATTGTCCACGCCGGTCAATTCACGCAGTTCGGCTTCACTCCAGGCGATGCAGCGCGGCTCGCGTTTCAGAATGCGCCGCCACGCCGCCGGCGTTTCCGGTTGCGGGACGAAAAGGAACGCCCAGGACTCGGCGGCCGCCGCGTCGTCAAACTTGCGGAACGGTGGCGTGCAAAACGTCGGGGAGCGCTCCGTGGTGTCCGTCAACACGTCAATGCCGAAGTGGTCGGTGAAATAATTGTTCCGGCCGCCGCCACGATAGACGGAGGCTTCGAGCGCGATCAATTGCGCCAAAGACCCCCGCACTCCCGGAGACTTCAAATTGGCGTGCAGTTCTTCCAACGCCGCCAGAAACTGCGCGGGAACGTCCTTTGGGCTGCGGCGACAGGTCGCCGCGTTTGAAAGCGCGGCCATGTCCGCGCGCTCCAAAACCAATTCCTGCACGGCCATTTCCAGAACGCAGAGAAGGACGCAGAGCTGGATGGATGTAGCCTGCAGCCGGGTCGAGCCGCTGACGGCCATCGGCCCGGTGGTCAGGTTGACCTTCTCGATGCGCGGATCCTGAATCACCTCGCGGCTGCGCTCGACGGTCCGGCACAGGAGATCGTCGGGATTGTTATAGACGAAATACACCTTGGCGCCGGCCTCGACGCCCGCCCACGCCGTGCCGATGACAAACGACGTCTCCCCGCCTTCGGTGACGGCAAACACGACGTCGCGGTTCGACACGCCCAGGTCCGTCATCTGCTTTTTCCCGAACACGGCGAAGTCCTCGAAGCCTTCGACGGATTTGATGAGCGCGAAATCGCCGCCGGCCATGACGCTGAAGGCGCGGTTTTCGAACTCCTCCACGCCCCGCCAGAAATCCCGCCAGACCGAATCCAGCAGGATGCTCAGGCGTCCGGTGGAGCCGCAGCCGGTGAAGAAAATCCGCCCGCCATTTTTCAACGAGCGCAGGACGGAGCCGCTGATCTCCCCCGCCCGGCCCGATTCGACGAATTCGCGGAATTTCCGGAGCACGTCGCCGTCCACCTCGAAGAGCAGGTTCAGCGCGGCGGCGGCATCGCTTGAGGCCACGTCGCTCAAGCGGGCGGTGAGCGGATGCGACGCCTCGGTGACCAGCGCGCCGAGTTTGAACTGGCCGCTGATTTTCAAGAACTCCCGGGAACGTTCACTGGCCGTCATCGCCTTTTGAGTTAATGCCATTGCCAACCGGCTGTCACGCAGATAGCGTTGCCGTGTTAAGGCATGATGGGATTCAGGCGCACAAACGTTATTCCGAGGCGTTGATGCTTTAACGAGTCTATGGCCGTGCTATCCACTCAACAACTGGCGGCGCTCAAGGCGACCAACTGCGAAGTGGCCGTGGACAACCTCACCCGCCAGCTTTATGCGACGGACGCCTCGCCCTACCAAGTCGTCCCGCTGGCGGTGGCGTTTCCCCAGAGCGCCCGGCAGGCGGCCTCCATCATTCGCGCCGCGGCCCAGGCGGGCGTGCCGGTCGTTCCGCGTGGCGCGGGCACGGGGCTGGCCGGCGGCGCGATCGGCGAGGGGCTGATCGTGGATTTCGCGCGCCGCAACCGTCATATCGGCGAATTTGACCTGGAACGACGGACCGTCCGCGTGGGCGCGGGTGTCGTGCTGGATCAGCTCAATGATTTTCTCCGCCCGATGGGATTCTGTTTCGGGCCGGACGTGGCGACCAGTTCGCGCGCGACCCTGGGCGGCATGATCGCCAGCGATTCGTCGGGCGCGCACGCCCCGGTTTACGGCACCACCGGCCAACACGTCGCCGAACTGGAAATCGTCCTGGCCGACGGCCAGATCGCCCGGATCAGCCCCGGACACGACAACCTGCCGCGGCAGCACGATTTGATCGAGAGCATCGTGTCGCTGAACGCGCTGAAGATCGCCGAGCGCTTTCCGCCCGGGTTGGTGAAACGCTGGCCCGGCTACGCCCTGGCGCGCGCGGCCGGTGAACCGGGCAACCTGCTGCACATCCTCGCCGGCAGTGAGGGCACGCTGGCCGGCATTATTTCGGCGGAACTGAAGGTGGCGCCGCTGCCGGAGGAGCGCGGGGTGGCCCTCCTGTTCTTCGCCTCCGTGGCCGAGGCGATGCAGGCAACGGGGGCGCTGCTGGACTTGGGCCCGGCGGCCATCGAGCACGTTGACCGTCCGCTCTTTGACGGGACGCGCGGCCAGCGGGAATTCCAGGCCGTCCGCGACCTGCTGGAATTGGACGCGCGCCCGTGCGAGGCGATATTGATCGTGGAATTCTTTGAGGGCGCCCGGGACAAGCTCCCGCGGCTGCAGCGGCGCAAATTGGGAATGCGCAAAACCATTCTGCGCACGCCGGCCGAAGCCGACCTGGTGTGGGCGATGCGCAAGGCGGGACTGTCGCTGCTCACCGGGCGCAAAGGCGACAGCAAGCCGGCCTGCTTTGTCGAGGACGCGGCGGTGCGTCCGCGCGATCTGCCCGAATACGTCACCGGCCTGCAGGGCCTGATGCGCCGGGCGGGCGTCGAGGCCTCGTATTACGGCCACGCCGCGTCGGGATTGCTGCACGTGCGTCCGGTGCTGGATCTGCACCGGGCGGAGGACCTGAAAAAATTCCGCCAGGTCGCCGACGAGGTGGCGGCCTTGGTGGCGCAATTCCGGGGCACGCTCTCGGGCGAACACGGCGTGGGCATCGCGCGCACCGAATATCTCAAGGGCCAGGTCGGCGAGGAGATGTATGAACTGATGCGGGAAATCAAACATTCCTTTGACCCGAACAATCTGTTCAATCCCGGCAAAATCATTTCCGACGGACGCTACAAAATTGACGCCGACCTGCGCCTCGGCGCGGACTATTCCTTGAGCCTGCCGTTTGAGCCGCGCCTGGCTTACGCGGCCAAGGACCATTCCTTCACCGCGCATCTGGAACAATGCAACGGCTGCGGCGGCTGCCTCAAGCAAAAGCCGGTCATGTGCCCCACCTTCATCGCCACCGGCGAGGAATTCATGTCCACGCGCGGCCGCGCCAACGCCATCCGCGCCGCGTTGGAACTGCGCGGCATCGAAGGCGACCCGCTGCGCGCGGCGGAACTGGAGGCGGCCTTGAGCAATTGCCTTTCCTGCAAGGCCTGCGCCGTCGAGTGCCCGTCCAACGTGAACCTGGCGCTGCTCAAGGCCGAGCTGCTCCACGCGCGCATCCAACGCGACGGGTTGCGTCTGCGCGAGCGGCTGTTCAGTACCGTGGACCGGCTGGCGCGCTGGGGTTGCGCCATGCCGCGCGCGGCCAATCTGTTTCTGAATCGCTCGCTGCTCCGCTTTCTGGTCGGTCGGATTTTGGGCATCACGGCCAGACGCCCGTTGCCACGCTTTGCGCGGGAGCGGTTTGATCAGTGGTTCGCCAGGCGTCACAACCCGGCGCCGGCGCGGCTGGGCCGGGTCATCCTCTGGGACGACACTTTCACGCGCTATTACGAGCCGCACATCGGCCGGGCCGCCGTCGCCGTGCTCGAGGCGGCTGGGTTTGAGGTGCTCCTGCTGGCGCGGCGCGAGTGCTGCGGGCGCCCCGCCTTCAGCCAGGGGAACCTGGACGCAGCCGCGCGGCTGGGCGCCCACAACCTGGCGCTGCTGAACGCGGATGACGAGGCGTTGCCGGTGGTTTTTCTCGAACCGTCCTGCCACTCGATGTTCGTCGAGGATTACCGGGAATTGAAGCTGCCGGACGCCGAGGCCGTGGGCCGGCGCTGCTTCTTGTTCGAGGAATTTCTGGAAAACGTCCTGAACTGGGAGCCGGACGCGCTCCAATTCAACCGCAAGTTCGAGCGGATGATCATCCACGCCCATTGCCACGCCAAGGCGCTGACCAACACGGCCTGCATGACGCAACTGGCGCGGCGCTTGCCCGAACGCGAAGTGACCATGCTCGATACTGGCTGTTGCGGCATGGCCGGCGCCTTCGGCATGCTGGAGTCGAAATATGACCTGTCCGTGAAAGTGGCCGAGCCGCTCATCCAAAAAATCAAGAACCAGCCTTACGGCACCGTGGTGGTGGCGTCCGGCGCCAGTTGCCGCCAGCAGATCGCCCATATGGCCACGGTCAAACTCCGGCACATGGCCGAGGTGCTGGCCGAGGCCCTCCCCAAAGACCCGCCGTGACCGCTGTCCCGCCGGCCTCGTTCGCGACAAAGTCCGGCCGGTCCCTGAGGCGGGATTATTGAACGACGGCCCGGTAAAACCGCGCCTTGGGGCCGGTCAGGATCGCCGGATCGAATTGCACGATCCCGTTGGTGCATTGGAGTTGCGTGACGGTTTGCCAGTCCACCAGGTTGCTCGAACTCTGGATCAGCACCGTCACGCCTTGCTCGATTAAGCTCACCAGGTCGAGAACGTTGCTTTTTACCAGGGGCACCGACGTGTCGAATTGAAACGGAGGTGTCTGGTCCACCGGCAGAATGTTCACGGTGCCGGAATCAGAGACCGATTTCTGCCCATCTACGTCGCCGTTGGCTTGCAGGTAGAAATACTTTGTCGTCGTCAGGTTGGTGGAGTCCAGCAGCGGAATGGAAATGCTCACCGAGCCGCCCTGCCCCGGATTCCAGGTAATCGGTACGGGATTGACCGATTGATAATCCCAGCCATTGTAGGCGCTGCCATCGGAAATTTGAAAGCCAGAGATCTGCATCGTGCCATCCAAGGGACCGGTGCGCGCCAGAGTTACCACCACGTTGGTGGCGCCGGCGCGGACGTTGTAGCCCCAGTAATTACCCTGGAACACTTGGTTGGTAAACGTCACCGTCTCCTGGTCGTCATGGCTGGTGATGATTACGGCGGCATTGGTGATCCCGGCTTGCGCGCCGCTGACGCCGCTGAGATTGACATAAAAGGTCTTGTTGAACGGCCAATAAGAATCATTACTCACCAGTTGGATGGGAATGTACAGAACGCCACTTTGATTCGCGCCCCAAGTCAAAGTTCCACTTTGCGCGACGTAATCCGTGCGGGCCAGCGCATCGCCGTCGGCTGTGGCATAATCGACAGTGACCGGGTTGGTGTAGCCGTTGGCGCGGACCAGTTCCACGGGCACCTGGACGGTGGCGTTGGTTCTTTCGACGGAGCAGGCAATCATGGAGTTGGTGAACACGGCCGCTTGGTTGGTGGCGAATTGGACCACGCCGTCGGTCACGGGCTGATAAACGAGCACGGCGTCAAAATTGGTGTAATATGCGTAGTCGCCAACGTAGCCGCCCCACGCATAATTCAAGGCAATGTCACCGCGGTCGTTGATGGCGATGGCATAGGAAGGCTGGCCAACTTGAGCGGTTTGGAATCCCGGCTGTGCCACCAGCAAATTGTCAAACTGGTAGCCTTTGTAACCGCCGTTTTCCTTCCGCCAAACGACGAATTTCTGGTTCACCAAGCCGGCGATCTCGCCATTGGTATTCACCACGTCCGCCTCGGCATCGGAATCATACGCCTGGCCGGCCGGCGGCGGCAGTTCAGTCAGATTGGTGTCGCCAACGTTCCAGATGAAAGGAAAGCCAATCTGGTTCGTTCCCCAAACCGCCTCGCCCGCCACGTGTGAGCCGGACATTGCATAGGCCCAAACTCCGAAACCGGTGCTGGGATCGGCCGGGTCCGGCAGATAAGTCATGTTCGCGCCTGAAATCAGAGCGGCGCCGACCGCGCCGTTAGGCTCGAAGCTGCCGTTCACCAAAACCACGCCCTGATCATTGACCGCCACCGCGGTATTCATGTCGCCCCACCACCAGGCGTCTGGTGGGCCGTAGGGCGGCGTCCAACTCAAACCGTCTTGCGCGCTGCCGGATTGACCGTCACCGACGACGAAGCCGGAAGAGTTGATGCTGTTGGCTTCGCCGAAAGATTGTTCGCCCGGCGCCCAACTGTTGGTGGGCAGAACCAGATTCGTCAAGACATTGACCTGATACGTGCCGTTCGCGGCCACGGTCCAAATGGCGCCGCGCTGGAATCCGTCGGCTTGAACCACCGTGCCGGCGATTTGCAGCGAACCATCGCTGCGCCGCGGAGTGAGGCCGTTGGCGTAGGCGCTCTGAACCGCCGGTGAGATGTTGTTGGGAAACAAATTATAGACCGAGCCGTCGGGGCGCAGCAGAAAAACCGAATCCGTCGCCACGCCGGTGAATTGGTCAGCCGAGAGAGTAAACGTGCCGCACACGTCGCCGTCATCGTTGATGCCCGCCACGAGCCGGCCGTCAGACTGGACCATGCCCGCGTGAAACACGGCGTTGGTAACGCCATAGCGCAGCATATAAATCGGCGCGGCGTTCAGGGCGGTGGCGGCCAGCAAGCCGCCGCATGCCACCATCGCCAGCCGCGTGAGCGGACGCCGCCGGCCAGTGCCGACAGGTCCAAGCATTCGGGACAACTTCGGACTATTGAGGTTGGGTTTGAATCGGTTCGATTCGGACGACACGACGTTCGGAGCAACAAACAGGGCAGCAAACACGGCTTTCGCTAGATTGACGGTTAAATAAGAGCTTATCCGTAAATAATAATTTGCCATGTTTTCACATCCGCCAGCGGATAATGGCGATGGCCAGATGGAGCAACGCCTCGTAATTGGCGGCTTTCTTCTCGTAACGCACGCGAAGCTTGCGGTAGTTGTTCATCCAGGAATGGG
>JAGWMQ010000167.1 GCA_028873125.1 Verrucomicrobiota bacterium
GAAGGATTTTTTTCAAGCCGGCGCGCTGCGCCACCTCAATTTGCCGGTTGAAATAAGCCCGCATCAACTCCACTGGATCGGCGCTCAAATCGAAGTCGCCGACGTCGCGCACGTTGCCGCCTTGGACGTGGCAAATGATGACTGCGGCGTCATGGGCGGCGGCGATGCGGAACATCTCACCCGTCTCGCCGGCACCGGTGAGGTTCAGAACGTTCGCGCCCGCCTCCAGGCAGGCGCGCGCGACGGGGGGCGAATAGGTTTCCACCGACGCCAGAATCTTCGCCGCGCGCAACCCGCGGAGGACCGGCAGCAACCTGGAATTCTGCGCCGCCGCGTCGGCGCGCGCCGCGTGGGCGAGGGTGGATTCGGCCCCCACGTCCACGAGGTCCGCGCCTTGCGAGGCCAGCACCTGACCTCGCTGCACGGCCGCTTCGGCCGTGAGGCAGACGCTCTCGCGGTACCATGACTCGGGCGAGAGATTGACGACGCCCATGACGGCGGGCCGGGTGTTGAAAGGAAACGGCCGGCCGCCGATGGAAAATTCCGCCACGCGCGCGGGGGCGGCGGCGCGATTTTTTTCGAACAGTTCGGCCAGTTGTTCCAAGTTCAGCACGGGGAGCCATCGTAGTTCGCCAAACGCCGATCGCCAAGAGGTTTGCGCCGGCTCCAGAAATCAACCGCTCCCCGCCTTCGCCAGCGCCCGTTCCATCTTCAGGCGCAACTGGCCGCAGGCGGCGTCAATGTCGCCGCCCTTCTCGCGCCGGAGCGTGACGGCGACCTTCTGTTTTTTCAACAGGGCCAGGAATTTCTCCTGGGCCGCCTCGGTCGGACGCTCCCACGGCAGGCCCTCGACCTGGTTGTAAGGAATCAAATTCACCTTGGCCGAAAGCCGGCGCGCCAGCGCCGCCAGCGGCCCGGTCTGCTCCGGCGCGTCGTTCACCCCGGCGATCAAAATGTATTCCAACGTGACGCGCCGGCCTTTCCGGTGTTCATACTCCTCGCACGCCGCGACCAATTCCCGGAGCGGATGGCGGCGGTTGACGGGCATGAGTTGATTGCGCACCGCGTCCGTCGCCCCGTGCAGGGAAATCGCCAGTCGAAACTGGAACGGCTCGGCGGCCAGCCGGCGGATTTGCGGCGCCAGGCCGCTGGTGGAGACGGTGATTTTGCGCGCGCCGATGCCGACGCCCCACGCCGCGTTCAGAATGCGCAGCGCCTGGAGCAAATTTTCGTAGTTCGCCAGCGGCTCGCCCATGCCCATGATGACGAGATTGTTGATCAAGCGCGACGCGTGACGTGCCACGCGCGAACTCCCGCCGGTTCCTCCTTCGACCCTCTTGCTTCCGGCTTCGTTTTCATTCCATCGCTCCACCGCCAGCACCTGCTCGACGATTTCGTCCGGCGTGAGGTTGCGTTTCCAGCCGTCGAGGCCGCTGGCGCAGAATTTGCAGCCATAGGCGCAGCCGACCTGGGTGGAAACGCAGAGCGTGTGGCGGTCGCTGGCATCGCCGTAAAGCGCCGGATTGGCGGGAATCAGGACGCTTTCGATGAGCTGGCCGTCGGCCAGCCGCCAGAGGAATTTCCGCGTGGTGTCGCGCGCGCCCTGCGCGCGAATCAGTTCGAGGGCGTGGAGCGAAAGATGCGCTTTCAACTTTTCGCGCAGCGGCTTGGGCAGGTTGGTCATCGCCTCCCAGTCCGAGACACGGCGCCGGTAGAGCCAATCCAGCACCTGCCCGGCGCGCCAAGCCGGCTCGTTCCAGGCCTTGAAACGGGATTCGATCTCGGCGCGCGTCAGCGATTTTATGTCCGTCGGCACGCCGTTAATCTGCCAAGCCCGGCCCGGGGACAGAAGCATTTAATCGGCCGAGTAGGGTTTCATGGCGCCCTGGACGCGGGCGTAGTCGGGCATCTCCTCGGGCGCCACCGGCTGGACGAACTCGTAAAAAACCTTGGGCGTCTTCCATCTCCAATGCTCCACATGACCGTCGGCAAAGGAAAGGTTGCCGCCTTGATTGTGTCGGCTGGAAGGCAAATCCCACCAGACGTCCTGCTCAAAATACGGCGAATCCGGCGGCGGACATCCGAACTCAGCGTCCAGGATGGATTCGGAATTCTCGTCAACGAACACAAAGGCGGCGCTGGGCGCGGGCTGGCGGATCTCGGTCAGTTTTTTCCACGAGGGAATAAATTCAGAAAGCGCCGGACTGAACTCCGGGTAGCCGTTGACCGACTGGCTCATGTTGTAACTCCGCCAGCGCAACCGGCCCAGCGACTGGCCGTCGGGCGTTTGCAGAGTGGACCGGTCCGCCGGACAATGGTAAATGGCCAAGGACCGGTTGTAGAGAAAGAGCACGCCGTTGATGATGTTGGATGGGTCAATCTCCGTGCGCGCGTCCACGTCCGGCAACCAGGACACGCCCTTGATGCTCGAAGCGGCGCCGCTGGCGCCCTGGCTGATGAAGGCCACGGAATTGTTGGGCGGCAGAATGTCGTTATTGTCCACCGTGTAAAGATGCCAGCACAGGGTGAGTTGATCGAGGTTGTTGATGCAGGCGACGCTTTGCGCTTTTTCCTTGGCCGCGGCCACGGCCGGCAGCAGCAGCGCCGCCAAGATGCCGATGATGGCGATGACCACCAACAATTCCAACAGCGTGAAGCCAGATTTTCTCATGGCAACCATAAGTCCGACCGCAAAGGTAATCTTCCCCGGCGATTTTGCCAAATCCTGGAAAGCGGCCGGTTTCTGGAGGGCGCCGGCAGCCGCCGGCTTAGTAGGTCAGCAACTCCAGTTCGCGGAGGCCGGTGTAGGACAGATCCCAATGGCCGCGGCGACGGACCAGCAGGTGGCGGCAGGGATTGGCCCGCTCCTCCGCTTCGTTGACCGAGAGCAGTTGAAACTTCGCCCGGCCTTTGATTTCCGAGGCGGCGCGGGGCATCAGGACGAAGGGCACGCCGTTGAAGTTCAGCGCGATTTCGTAGCCGACCACGCCCTGTTTCTCGGCGACCGGATTTTTCAAGGCCAGCATCGGGTAGCGCTTCAGAAACGGAAAATTCGTGGCGCGCACCAGCACCCGGCACAGTTCCGTCTGGCCGCGGATGAAATTCAACAAGTTGAACCGCGCCCCCTGGGAATGTTCCTTCAACAGGATTTCGCGCGGATCCAGACCGCGCAGGTTCAGGCCGTTCCATTCGCCGTGGTCGTTGGGTTCATGCGGAAAAGCCTTTTTGAACCACGTCGCGAAGCGGTCGTTGATCAGCAGGTTCAATGAAAAATGCACGTGGGCGCGCCATTTGGCGATGCCCTCGGCGGTGTTGGCGGTGCGGCCCATCGTGGCGATGACTTCCCCGGCCCGGACCGCCTCGCCGATCCGCAGACCGGGCCGCACCCGGCTCAGATGGCCGTAGAGCGAATAGATTTCCAGGCCTTCAATAACGTGGCGCACGACGATGTAATTGCCGTAATTCGACAGCGAAGGCCGGGTGTTGAAATAAACCACGGTGCCGTCGGCGGTGGCCATGACCGGATCGGTCGGTTCGCCACGCCGGTCGGTCTGCAGGTGGAGGATATCGAGTCCCTCGTGCATCCGCTGGCGGTAGTCGCGCACGCAACCGAAGCCGCCGCTGGTCCACGGCTTGTCCGGTTCGGTGGGCGCGAAAAATTTGGCCTCCCCGCCCGGCACAAACAGGAAATGGTTGGGGGTGGGAAACTGGAACGGCTCCTGCGCCGCCAGCGGCGCTCCGGAGAACAGAAGCAACGCCAGCGCGAAGGCCGCGGCACGCCGAATGGCTGAGGAAATCATGTGTGGCTTTGGAATGTTCGGGATGAATGGGTGGCGTTGCAGGGACAATCGGGTCAGGGTAAGCCGCCGGACACGCAATCTCCCTTCGCTCAACGGAGCCCGCCTTTTTTCCGGTTTTTCCAGGCGACGTTGTTGAGGCCGGCGACCAACTGGTCGGCTTCATCGCGGGACATGTCGGGCGTGAACGTCAGCACGCCGTCGGCGATGCGGCGGGTGATGAGCGGCGCCGCCAGCCAGCGGCTGGTCACCGGCTTGCCGCCCCACTGGCCGAAGACGGCCAGGTGGCGGCCGGGATTGGCGGCGGTGTATTGCTCGAGCAGCCAGGCGCCGTTCTCGTCGAAACGGACTTCGAGGGCGAACCCGCCGGGCGTGTCAATGATCCGGGCCGCCACCACGTTGGCCTCGGTCAAAACGGGGTCGCGCCCGAGGGTGACTAGCACCGGGTCCGAACGCAGCACCGACACCGTTTGCGTGGTGGCGGCGGAGTCGGGGCTGGTCTCGATGTGGACCCGCAACGCCGCGGCCGGCTGGTCTTTCCGGTCCGTTTGGCAGCCGCACAGCAGCGCCGCCGCCAACGCCAGATAGAGATTGAATTGTCGCGCCCAAACTTTCATACTCCGCCCCACAAAACCGCAAGACGCGGACAAAGTAAAGTTTTATGGGCCGACAATACAACAAACTGTTGAAACGCCAGCGCCGCGCGCGCCACCTCAAACGCAAGAAAGCCGCGGCAAAATCCACCAAGTCCGCCTTGCCTGCCGCCTGAAAAGGAGAGGTTGATCGGTTGGGTCATTTCCGCGAACACGCCTGTGTGAATCCTCCAGTTCGTGGCGGTGGACAGCCCGCCGGCCGCCGGCGGGAAGCCGGCGCGGTTGGCAATCACCATGAATAATGGACCGTGCAAGTCACCGTGCGCTCTCCGGCGGGATTGAACGGCACGGTGAATGCCGCAGTGTGCGCGTCGGTCTTCTTGAAGTCGTCGCGCCGGCGATCAAGAGAATTGGAGCCAGATCTTTCATGGGTGTTGTTGTCGGTTCAGCGTGGCTGCATTTCTGAATGGGACGGATCTGGCCGGGGAACGCTCCCGGTCCAAAAGTCGGGCAACTCCGCGGGGTTGGCGCGGCTTCAGACGGCCCTCGGCTGGATCAATTTGGCGACCAGGCCCGTCCAGCCCGTCTGGTGCGAGGCGCCCACGCCGCGTCCGGTGTCGCCGTGAAAGTATTCGTGGAACAGCACGTAATCCTTGAACTGCGGATCGTTCGCGAGCTTGGGATGATATTTCAGAACTGGCCGCTGGCCGTCTGCCCCCTTCAAGAATAAACGCGTCAGACGGCGGGAAAGTTCCCCGGCGACTTCGAGGAGGGTCAGGAACCTGCCCGAGCCGGTCGGGCATTCGACTTTGAAGTCGTCGCCGTAGTAATGGTGGAATTTCTGCAGGGATTCGATGATGAGGTAGTTGACCGGCATCCAAACCGGGCCGCGCCAGTTCGAGTTGCCGCCGAACAGTCCGTTCTGCGATTCCGCCGGCCAGTAATGGACTTCATGCGCCCGGCCGCCGCATTCGAAGCAATAGGGTTCCCGCTCGTGGATTTTCGACAGCGCCCGCACGCCGTGCCCGGAGAGAAATTCTGTTTCATCCAGCATCCGCCGGAGCAAGCATTTCATGCGATGACCGCGCAGGAGCGAGAGCAACTGGCGGTCGCCGACGCCGCACTCGTGCCAGCGGGAGACCAGCCGGGCCAGGTCGGGCCGGTGGTTGAGGTACCATTGCATCCGGCCGGCGAAGTCGGGCAGTTGCTTCGGCAACCCCGGTTCGAGCACCTCGACGGCGAAGAGCGGGATCAAGCCGACCAGCGAGCGCAGCTTCAGCGGAATGTTTCGGCCGTCCGGCAGGCAAAGATGGTCGTAATAAAATTCATCCTGCTCGTCCCACAGGGCCAGCGCGCCTTCCTCGGCGCCGTTGATGGCGGCGGCGATGCCGAGGAAATGCTCGAAAAATTTGGTGGCGATGTCCTCGTAAACCCGGTCGTGCCGGGCCAGTTCCAGCGCGATGCGCAGCAGGTTCAGGCAATACATCGCCATCCAACTGGTG
>JAGWMQ010000029.1 GCA_028873125.1 Verrucomicrobiota bacterium
AAAATTATTCGATCCGGACTGAAGCCGGAGCATCTGCCGGTGTTCGATTGCGCGTTCAGGCCGCACCGCGGCCGGCGCAGCATTCATTACCTGGCGCATTTGAAAATGATGGCCGCGGCCCAGCCGTTCATCAGCGGCGCGATTTCCAAGACGGTCAACATGCCCAAGGAGAGCACCATCGAGGACATCCGCGACACTTACCTCCAGGCCTGGAAGATGGGCCTCAAATGCGTGGCCATTTACCGCGACGGCTCGAAACGGTCGCAGCCGCTGAACACCAAAAAGACCAGCGAAGGCGGCGCGAGAACAGCCGGGGACGCCTCCGTCCTGGAGGCGCGCATCAGGGAACTGGATGCGACCGTCGCGCATTTGCAAAGCGAGGCCGGCAAACCGCTCCGCCGCCGCCTGCCCGACACGCGCACGGCCCTCACCCACAAGTTCGACATCGCCGGCCACGAAGGCTACCTCACCGTCGGCCTCTTCGAGGACGGCCAGCCGGGAGAGTTGTTCATCACCATGGCCAAGGAAGGCTCGACCATCGGCGGTTTGATGGACACCATCGGCACGTTGACCAGTCTGGCGCTGCAATACGGCGTGCCGCTCGAGGCGCTCGTCAAGAAGTTCGCGCATCAGCGATTCGAGCCGAGCGGTTTCACGAAGAACCCGGAAATCCGGAACGCCTCCTCGATCACCGATTACGTCTTCCGCTGGATGGCGTTGCAGTTCGTTCACGGCTATCGCGAGAGCCTCAACGCGGCGCGCAACCAGCCGGAACTGGCCATGCCCGGGTTGATTGAAGAGTTAAAAAAAAAGGTGAACCGTCCCGTGCCTGAACTGCCCATCGCCGAAGACAGCGATGTGGTGGAAGTCAAAACCGGCAATGGCAACGGCCACGCGACGCCCGCCGATTACACCGTCAAGACCCTGAGCGACGCCGTCGCTCATTTTCAGGAGGACGCGCCGACGTGCCCCAACTGCGGCCACGTGGCCGTACGCAACGGGGCGTGCTACAAATGCCTGAACTGCGGAGAAAGCCTCGGGTGCAGTTAGCCTAATCAATATAATTGTGGCACGGGCAGACCTTGTGTTTGGCCATTTTTGTTGGAATCGAATTCGGAAGAGGTCGTCCTGCGTTTCACACCAAACGCGGAAAGATTTCCGGTCATTCGATACTCGAAAGAGAGTCTTGCTCAATTCGGAACTTTCGTGGTCGCACCGGCGCCAGAAACGCCGGTGTGACGGCGAATATATTGCACTTCCTGCCGGCTGTAAGGAGTGCCGTCCGGTCTGAAGATGTCATGGAACCAGACGGCCGGCTCGTGGGTGTAGGTCCTGGTCCAGGAATCCCAGGGATAGATGGTCTGGGTTTTGCCGGAGACGAATCCCCAGTTGTAGGCGCCGACGTTTTGTTTCTTGAAATAACCCAGAATCGGATTGAACGTGCTCCCCATCGGACGGGCCATGTATTCGGTGCAAACAATCGGGCGGCCGTAGTGCCGGAGGGCTTGAACGCACTTCTTGACGTCTTTCAGCGGGCCGTAGTTGTGAAAGGTAATGATGTCGGACTGTCCCAATTGAATTTTCTCAAAGTCGGAGAGTTTGGCGGGATCGTCCCAGTTGCCATGCCACACTCCGGAACTCAACGGTTGGCTGGGGCCGACCTCCCACGCCCAGAGATACGTCAGTTTCAACAAAACCAGGGCCGACGACAGTTTGTTGGTGGGCTCTTCCTTGATGTAAGCCGGATCGTTCAGGTTGTCCGGTTCGTTGAAGACGTCCCAAAAGGCAATCCGCGGGTCGTTGCGAAAATGTCCGACCACGCCTTGCACATACGGTTTCAGCTCGTCCAGCCTTTCAGGATGCGCCATGTATTCGCGGCCGGGACATTGCACCCAGCCGGAATTGTGGACGAAGGGCCGCGGCGCAGGCTGCGGGCCTGGCCGAGGATCCGGGTTCCAGCAGGAATCAAACAGCACAAACACAACCTTGACGTGATGCTTGTCCGCCAAGGCCAGGAACCGGTCCATGCGGTCGAGAAAACCCTTGGAGTCCTGCTGCCAGGGCAGATCATGCAGAAACACGCGCACACTGTTGAAACCCAGGGACTGCGCCCAGCCCAGTTCGCGGTCAATCGTCCCGGGGTCGAAAGTGTCGGCCTGCCACATTTCGAGTTCGTTGATGGCCGTGCTGGGAATGAAGTTGCAGCCCACCAGCCAGCCTTCCCGCGAAGCCCAACCCTCGGCTTTTTGGACGCTCCAACGCTCGGGCGCGGCGGCGCACTTAAACGCCGCCAGGCCTTGCAAGGCGATGAGAGAAATTACAAGCCAGGTTTGTTTCATAAATTTGGTTCCGGAAAGGTGGACGCCCGCCGGCCATCAATGTCCATCAAGCTGATTCAGTCCGGGCAGCGGGGGAAACGGCGCATGGGGCTCCTTTTGATACCAGTACGCCACCGACGCGATGTCGGGTTGGAGGCGCTTATACAGCCCGCCTGCCTTCCAGCCCAGCGCCTGAATCGTCACCTTGAGGTCCTGCTTGAAACGGACCGGGTCGGTGATGTGCCAGCGGTAAAGACCGAAGCGCTGGCCCGGCTGGTAAATTTCGTCCGGCGGAATCACCCGGGCCAGGCCCGTGTAAGGCGTTGAAAAGGTCTGGTATTTGTGGGTTTCGTGATTTTCAAAATTATAGGAACCGCAGAAGTAATCTTCCGTGCCGGTGCCGCAGATGGTTGGAAAATGTGTGTCGCCATCCAGGTAAAACTTGATCTCGCCTTCGCCCCACCAGCCCGAACTATGCACCTTGATGGCCAGATAGGTGCCCACGTATTGGCCCTCGCCCCGGACGCCGTCGAGGAGGGTGTACAGGCCCTTGGTCTGGAGCGGATTCTGACAACGGAACTGCGCGTGAAAATAACCGGCGTTCCCGGGCACTTTCGCCAGCGTGTAATCCATCTGGTAATAAAGCACCATGTCCTTCTCGCCGATGTTTTCCAGCGTGACGCGCGCCCGCTTGCGGAAGGGCATGGGCCAGTAACAATTGAACGCGCTGCCCGGATTCACGCACACCGCCAATGAATTGATCTGGCAGTATTTGCCCCAGCCGCAGGCAAAGAAGTCGCCCGCCGGACACTCGACCGACGCGTTGGTCTCGCCGTCCCAGTAGAAGCGGAGGATTTCGTGGCGCCAGTTGCCCGTCGGCGTCATCCAAATGTGCGTGATGTAGCCCGGCCCCCGGATGTCGGCCAGCGTGAAGGTCGTTCCCGCCCGGATGACGACCGAGGGCGAGACCTTCCAGCCCCGGCCCAACTCGCCGGCGGCGTGTTGCCCGGTGCCTTGGGTGGCCATGCCGCCCCGGCCTTTTTGGCCGGTGAAATTCTCCGGGCTGATGGAACGGGATGCGGCTCCCGGATCAATCCGGTAAAGGGCGGCCAGACCGGGGTTCAACCCGGCGCCGGCAGCCGCCGTCGTTCCAACCAAGAACGCCGTTAGCAGCGGCGGCAACAGTCGCATGAATGTTTTCGTCATAACTTTTAATTTGCGATACACAATTTACGAATTACGAACCGCCTCACCTCCGCTGGCCTCGCGCAGATCGTAAACCGTAAATTTCATTGGATTGGCTGTCCCCCCTGGTCCACGTTGGCCTTGTCGAACATGCGGCTGCCGAGCTGGATGTCCTTGGGCACATTCTCGCCGTGGAGAATTTTCAGGGCCATTTCGACGGCCTCTGCGCCTCCGGTGGGATACTGAAACGTCGCGTCCAAAATACCCTGCTTTACCCAGGCGATGCCTTCCTGCGGCAGGGCGTCAATGCCCACAAACTTCATTTCCCCCGCGCGGCCGGCGGCCTTGGCCGCCAGGTAGGCCCCGTGGGCGCCGTCGTCATTGGCGGCAAACACCAGGTCAATGTGGCTGAAGCGATCCAGCGCCGACTCCATCTCCATGCGGGCATTCGGTTCCAGCCATTGCATGTCCGCCTCAAAGAGGATCTGGATGCCGGTGCCGGCGATGGCCTCGCGGAAGCCGGCGTGGCGGTCCTGGCCGGGCGTGGAGGTCATCAGTCCCATCAACTCGACGACCTGGCCCTTGCCCTGGAGGGCGTTGACAATCCACTTGCCGGCGGCGTAGCCGATCTTCTTGTTGTTGGCGCCGATGAAGCAGGTGTAATTGGTGCCCAGCAGGCGCCGGTCCAGGACGATGACCGGGATGCCCGCCTCCATGGCCCGGGCGACCGGCCCGGTGAGCGGCTGCGCCTCCTTGGGGCTGATGATGATCAGGTTCACCTTCTGCTGCACGAATTCCTCCAGTTGGTAAATCTGCTTGAGCGTGTCGTTTTGGGCGTCCTTGAAAATGACCTTGAGTTCGGGGTGTTTGGCGGCCGCGGTCCGGATGTCCGCGTTCATCTGCACGCGCCACGGCTCGCCCAGATTGCATTGGGACATGCCGATGATGAACTGCTTGTGCGGCGTGGCGGAATTGGCCGGCGCCGAGGGGCCGGACCGCTTGCAGCCGATGGACAAAATCATCGCCGACACCACGGCGGCGAAGGTTGAGAGCCAAACGAATTTTTTGCGCATAACTTGATGCCCGCCCCGCGCCGGCGACCTCCGCCCGCCAAAGATTGGCGACCGGCTTGGCGGCCCAGGTGTCCCGGGCGCGGGATTTATCTTGATTTAATTTTTCCGCCGTTGAGTCAGAACCGCCGCCACGATGATGATCCCGGTCAACACCAGCCGTCCGGCGTCCGGCACCGCATTGATGCTCAGGATCTTGTCCAGATAACCAATGGTCAGCACGCCAAGCAAGGTCAAACCCATCCCGCCGCGTCCGCCCATCAGGTTGGTGCCGCCGATGACCACCATGGCGATGGCCGTCAGTTCATAGCCGTTGCCCGCCTCGGGGTCGCCCTGCTGTTCCTGGGCGGCCTCGCACAAACCGGCCACGGCGGCGAAGACGCCCGACGCCACGTAAGCAAAGGTCTTGGCCGACACCACCGGAATGCCGGACAGCCGGGCGGCCTCCTCGTTGCCCCCGATGGCGTAAAGATAGCGGCCCCAGCGGTGCCGCGAGAGCGCCAGCCACGCGGTGGCCACACAGACGAGGAAAATCAAGGTCACCACCGCCAGATTTCCGTCCAAGATCCGCGCGCCGATCCCGTGAAACAACGGCGGCACCGGCACATAATGAAACGTGCCGTCGGAATTTTGAATCGCCGTGGACACCTTCATGCCGCCGGAGGCGTATTTGGCCAGGCCCCGCGCCAGCACCATCATGGCCAGCGTGGCGATGAACGGCTGCACCCCGAACCGGGCCGTGACCAGACCCGCGGCCCCTCCCGCCGCCGCCCCCACGCAAAGGCAACAGGGCACCACCAGCCAGGCCGGCCAATTCCAATGAATGGCCATGGTGGCGGCGCAGACCGCCACCAACGCCAGCACGCTCCCCACCGACAAATCAATCCCGCCGCTGATGATCACCAGCGTCATGCCGCAGGCCAGGATGCCGGTGACCGACGCTTCCCGCAGCGTGTCGCGGTGGGTGCCCGGATTGAAGAACGCGCCGTCGGCGTTGAAAATCGCGCCCACCGCCAGCACCAGCAGCAACGCCAGCGCGGCCCGGCCGGCGGGACTCGAGAGCAGTCGTCTCCAAAGAGCCGGTCTTTCAGACCCGGAAATTTGCCGCGGCTCCCCGCCGCGCGGTTCTTCAGGTCCGTTCACCGCACGGGGTGTTGCCAGACGGGTTTGATCGCTCATCATTTGAAAGTGGGTTCAAGCCGGAGGCCGGGGTCCGGCTCGGAATGCGTCTGGCCCATCGCGGCGGCCAGGACATTTTCAGGCGTGGCCTGCCCGCCGGAAAACTGCGCGGTGACCCGTCCCCGATGCAGGACGGCAATCCGGTCGCTCAACCTGAGCAACTCGGGCAATTCGGAGGAAATCAGCAGGATGGCGATGCCCTGCATCGTCCATTGTTCCATTAACTGGTAGATTTCGCGTTTGGCCACCACATCCACGCCGCGGGTGGGATCGTCGAGCAACAGGAGTTTGGGCCGGGTTTGGAGCCATTTGGCGAGCACCACCTTCTGCTGGTTGCCGCCGGAGAGCGCCCCCGCGTCCAAATCGAGCGACGCCGCCCGCAATTGCATCAGCCGGGTCACGGCTGCCGCGGCGGCGCGCTCGCGGGCCGGCCGCCGCCAGCCGCCCGGCGACAGTTCGCGGAGGCCGGCCAGGGTGGCGTTGGCGATGATGGACAGCGACAGAACCAGGCCGGTTCCCTTGCGGTCATTGGTCAGCAGGGCGACGCCGGCCTCAATCGCCTGCCGCGGGGAGGCCGGCCGCAACGGCCGGTCGTCCAGCCTGACCGAACCGCGCGTCGCCCGCCCGTAGGCGCCGAACAATCCCAGGAGGAGTTCGCTGGCGCCCGAACCCTGAAGGCCGCCGATGCCCAGAATTTCGCCGGCGCGCACCGACAGTGAAACGTCCTCCGCCGCCGGTCTTCGCGAAAAGCAGGACGGAAACACGCTGAAATTTTCCAATCGCAACCGCTCCCGGCCCGGCGCCGGCGTGCGGCGCGGAAATTGTTCCCCCATGTCCCGCCCCACCATCCATTGAATCAGCCTGGGCATCGGCAGATCCCGGGCGGGCGCGGTGCCGATCCATCGCCCGTCGCGGAGGACGGTGACACGGTCGGCGATGCGCTGGATTTCCTCCATCTTGTGCGTGATGTAAAGGATGCCGCAACCGTCTTCCTTGAGCGATTCAATGAGGGCGAAGAGCCGCTCCACCTCCGGGGCATTCAAGGCGCTGGTGGGTTCATCCATCACCAGGACTCGCGCATCCTGGCTCAGGGCCTTGGCAATTTCAATGAGCTGCCGGGTGGCGATGGGAAACTGTTCGGCGGGCCGGCGCACGTCCAGTTCCAATCCCAGTTGGCGAAGCCAGCGTCGCGCCTCGGCCTCCTGCCGGCCGTCCCGCACCCAGCCGGCACGGACGGGGTTGCGGCCCAGAAAGATGTTGTCGGCGACGCTCACCGGGCCGACCAGCGACAGTTCCTGGTGGATCACCGCGATCCCCAGGGCGCTGGCTTGCAGCGGCGTATGCGGACGCGCGGGGCGCCCGTTGATTTCAATGGTCCCCTCGTAATCCGGATAAACACCCCCCAGGATCTTCACGAGCGTGCTCTTGCCGGCGCCATTTTCACCTGCCAGGACGTGGACTTCGCCGCCGCGCAGCTCTAACCGGGCGTGGTCCAGCACCGTGACCCGGCCAAAACGTTTGGTGATGCCGGTCATGCGAACCGATGGTGGCGGCGATTCGGGCATAAATCTTTTTTTTGATTTGACGCCTGCTCAACCGCCTCGTGCGGCCGAGTGCGTTCACAGTCTAGTAATCCGCCCTGCCATGCAAAGTCGCATCTTTGGGTGAGCCGGAGGGCCGCCGGGAATCGGGCGTCAGCGGGCGTCATTTTTTCAGATACTTGAGCAGGGCCTCGGTCCGGGAGTGGACGCGCAACTTGTCATAGATGTTGCGGATGTGGGTGCGGACCGTATCCATGCTCAGGTTGAGATTGCCGCCGACCTCCTTGTAGCGGAAACCCTGGGCCAACTGGTCGAGGACCTGCTTCTCGCGCGGCGTGAGCTTGCCAAGGTCGTCCGGGTTCGGGGATTGGCTGCGGAAGTACTGCACCACGCGCCGGGCGATTTCCGGCGTCATGGGCGAACCTCCGGCGCGCACGTCGCGGATGGCTTCCAGCAGGCGGGCCGGCGGGGTGCGTTTGAGCAGATAACCGTTGGCTCCGGCCAGCAGCGAGTTGAAGACGCATTCGTCGTCGGCATACACCGTCAGCATGATGAACTGCGCCGCCGGCAGGGTGGCCTTCATCCGGGCCACGCAATCCGCGCCATTCATCTGCGGCAGCTTGATGTCCATCAACACCACGTCCGGTCTGCGGGACGGCGCGTCCGCCAGGGCCGACTCGGCGTCGGCATAACACCCCACGACGTGAATAGCTTTGGCCCGCTCCAGCAGGCTGGCGAGGCTGCTGCGGGTGCCCTCGTTGTCCTCGACAATGGCGACACGGGCCGGCATGAAAAATCACATTCAGGCGGAGTCCCGAAAAGGCGCCCCGGTCAGCGGAGCCTGGGCCACAATCCGGGTTCCCGAGCCGGGCCGGGTTTCCACTTCCAGGGCGCCGCCGATGACTTCCAGCCGTTGCCGCATGTTGTCCAGCCCGCTCCGTTTCTGACGGACCGTGCTGTCGGCGGCAAAGCCCTGTCCATTGTCCGCCACCTCCACCCGCAGGGTCGCCTCCCGCAGGATGACGCGCAGGCGCGCCTCGGTGGCCCCGGAATGTTTGACCACGTTGTTGAGCGCCTCCTTGACCACGAGAAAGAGGTTGTGTCTGACCTCCGCCGTCACCCGCACGGAGGGGATGTCCATCGGAATCTCCAGCCGGCAACCGACGGGCGTCTCTTCCAGGAATTTGTTGGCATAGTGGCTCAGATATTGCAGGAGACTGTCAAGGGTATCGCTGTGTGGGTTGACCGCCCAGACGATTTCGTCCAGGGCGCTGACCGTTTCGCGGGCGGTGGCGGCGATCTTGCCGGCGTGGGCATCCACATCTTCCTTCGTTTCGTCCGTCTTGACCAGTTCGCTCAAGAAGGCCATGCGCGTCAGGCTGGCGCCGAGGTCGTCGTGGATGTCTTTGGCGATGCGGGAACGTTCCCGTTCGATCAAGTGCTGCTGTTCCAGCCGTTCCAACGCGTGTCGCGCCTTCCGTTTCTCATTTCGGCGCACCGTCACCACAATGCCGCTCACGGCCGCCGCGCCCGTCAGGCCCACGAACCACCACGTCTGCCAGAAATGTGGGGACAGAGCGACACTGACGCCGGCGCCGACCTGGTTCCAGACCCCGTCCTCGTTGCAAGCCACGACGCGGAAGCGATAGCGGCCCGGACGCAGGTGGTTGTAGTAGGCGACCCGGCGCGCGCCGGCGTCCACCCATTGCGGATCCACGCCCTCCAGTTTGAACCGGTAGCGGCACTCCTCGGGCTCGCGATAGCTCAGCATGGCATAATGAAATTCCAACTCGCCGTGCCCGGGCGGGGCCGTGAAGGAGGGACCCTCGTGGAGGGCCGAGCCGTTCTGCCGCAGGGTACGACCATCGGCCACCACTTTTTCGATGACCACCGGTTCCAGTTTGTCGTTCGGGCGGATCCGGGTGTTGACCGCCACCAGGCCCCGGAACGTGGGAAACCAGAGCCGCCAATCCCGGCCCTTCCATCCCCCCGGCTTGGCCGCGTCACTGCACTGGGCGCTGATCAGTCCGTCGGCCTTGCCGTAACGCCGGCAGGTGAGCACGTGGATTTTTCCTTCGGCATATTCGTCAAGCTCTTTTTTTCTGACCTGGAAGATGCCCCGGCGGCAGCTCATCCACAGGCCGCCAAAGTCGTCTTCCACGATGTCAAAGTCGTCGTCGCTGAACAATCCCTGTCGCGTCGTGTAGGTGGTCAACCCGCCCGCCTTGAGACGGTCCAGCCCGCCGCCTTTGGTCCCAATCCAAAGGGTCTGCCCGTCATCCTCGTGCAGGGCGTCCACATCGTCGGCGCAACGCCCGTTCCCGGTGGCCAGGCGGGTGAACTTCCCGGCGCGCCAGCGGGTCAACCCGCCATCCGTGCCAATCCAGATATCGCCCCGGGTGTTTCCGCAGATGGCTTGCACCGCCCGGCCCGGCAATCCATTGCTCGTGTCATAGGATTCAAAGTGGCCATCCCTCATCAGATTCAACCCGCGGCGGGTGCCGATCCAGAGCGCGCCGCGCGGGTCTTCGTAAATCACCCGCACCGCCTCGTCCAGCAACCCGTCGGCGGTTGAATAGTGGCGGGTGAACCGGCCATCCTTGAAGCGATACAACCCGTCGGCCATTCCGACCCACAGACCTCCCTCGCGACTCAGGCAGAGCGAGAGCGCCAAATCGTGGCCGTTGCCTCCCGGCAAGGCGCAGGGCGTGATCGTTCCGTTCTCCAGGCGGTTCAACCCGCCGCCCCAGGTGGCGACCCAGACCGCTCCCGCTTTATCCTCACAAACCGACGTGACATTATCGTAAGTCAAACCTTGTGGCGGTCCGTAGATGGTGAACAGCTTGGAGTTCAGGCGGTACAAGCCGCCTTTGGCGCCCACCCAGAGGTTGCCCTCGCGGTCCTCAAACATCGCGCGGATGGAATCTCCAAAAGCGCCCTCCCGGTCTGGCCGGACCGTGACCCTGCCATCGGTCATACACGCCAGGCCGCCGACGGTGCCGACCCAGACGCGCCCTTCCCGGTCTTCATACACCAAATTGACCGGGATGTCGGGTAGTCCGTCCTTCAAGCCGTAGAATTTTCTGTCACCTCTGGTTCCCAGGCGGTAAAGCCCGGTCTCGGAACCGACCCAAAGATTTCCATCCTGATCATCACAAACGGAGGTGAGCATCCCGCCGGGCGCCTCCGGCGGCAGGTCAATGTCTTTTTCTTTTCCGTCCTGGTCCAGTCGGCTGAGCCCATGGCGCGTCGCGATCCAGAGGGTTCCGTAGTAGTCCTCGCAAAGGGCCATGACGTCCATATCCGCCAGTTCGTTTGGACGGGTGACGGAGGTGAATTCTCCATTGACATACCGGGCCAGTCCGCCGGCAGTGCCCACCCACAGCGTGCCCTGCCGGTCTTGCAAAACGCAGCGGACTTGATCGCCGGGCAACCCGTTGGTTTCGGTAAAATGAGAGAAGACTCTGCTTTTCAAACGGAACAATCCCCGCGTACAACCGATCCAGAGGCTGCCGTCCGTGCTGGCGCAAAGCGCGGTGATCCGGCCGTCTCTCAATTCGGGCGCCGCCTTCTCGTCCACCCGCATGAAGCTCACGCCGTCGAACCGGGCAAGGCCACGGCGGGTTCCCACCCAAAGATACCCATCGTCCGTCTGGGCAATGGCGTTGACGGTGTCATCGGGCAGACCCTCATCGCTTTGCCAGGCTTGGAAGTCGTATTGGTCAAGATCGGAAGCGGCGGCAATACTCCTTCCCGCCGGGTTGAGCCAAAAGATCAGTCCGGCCACGGCCAGTCCGGGCCCCAGCCGGTCCATGAAGGACAATGGAGTCATTGCTGTCTCCTTTTTTCCCAGAAACCGGATTGTCTTACAAGCCCGCCGGCGCCGCATTCCTCTGCCCGCCGCCGCAGACACCGGAGCCGGAGACAGGGATGCGCGCCGTCCGGATTCACCACTATGGAACCGCGATCAGTTTCACGTAATCCAGACCGAACATGTAGCTTTTGACGGCCCTCTCGTCGGCGCCCGCAATCCTCACCGTCAGGACATGTTGGCCGGCGGCCAAATCGCGCGTGCCCAAATCAAGTTCCCCGCTGGGAATGACGCCGGGATGATAGAGATTCAGAGGACCGCCCAGTGGCTTGCCATCCAACAACAGTTGCACGATGCCATAATCGGGCGCTTTGGTGAGTTGAGTGGCCAGCCGGTAATTGCCGGTTCTGGCCACCGGCAAGGCAAGGTCCAGCCGGTCGCCGGGACGGGCGCCGGTCCACCAGAGTTGCGCGTCGTTGCTCCATTTGTCGCCGAAGCCGGACATGTCCTGCGGGCGCGGGTCGCCGCCGGTCTTGGCCAGAATTTTCATCTGCTCGCCTTCCAGCGCACCGGGCATTTTGGGCGTCGGCGGCCGCGCGTAGTAACCCAGGCGCTCCGCCAACGGCGCCGGCGCATACGGATCCTCGCCGCCGGGTTGGAGATACCAATAGACCATGCAGTCATAGAGCGTGGGGCGGGCGTTCGAAAAATATTTTTCGATGTCGCCCTCAAATGACTTCTGGAACGGCACCGAGTCGGTGATCAACCAGCGGTTCACCGAAACGTGGCCCCGGTTGTCGCCGTCGTTGTGCGTCTGGTCATGGAAGGCGTTCTGGAACAAGGCCGGATTGCCCCAGGCGTAGCCGAAGTAATCCTCGGAGCCCGTCCCGAAGGTCGAGGGAAATTTCTCGCCGTCCACGAAATACTTCTCGTCGCCCTCGCCCCACCAGCCGCCCCGCGGATTCCAGATGTGCAGTTCCACCCCTACGAAGCGCCCGGCGCCGGTGGCCCTCAATAGCGGCCAGTCAATCGCCCGGTCCGGCCGGCGGTGCAGGAAGGCGTCGCGATGCCACTTGGCGTGGAAACGGAGGCAATTTGAAAGGTCGCCTGAAAGCGGAGCGGAAATAATTTCCAATTTCAACCGGCGATTTTTCGGCCCCTCGTTTTTGACGGTGATTTGCGCGGTCCGGGCAAAGGGCATATACCAGTTGGCATACCACTCCCCGTCCTTCGTCAGACCGCAAGGGAAGGAGCGATAGGGATTGGCCCCGGGCGCGGTGCCGAAAAAATCGCCAAAGGGCGCCCACACGCTCGGCGACGATTCGCCGTCCCAGCGGATTTGGAGCGTGACCTGACGGAGCACGTCCCGGTCGGCCGGCGACGGCGGAAGCTCGAGTCGGGCGCGGATCCCCACGATCGCCGCCGGGCCTTTCAATGTCTTGCGGAGTGTGCCGCCGTGGCTGCGCAGCGTGCCGTCCAAATCACTTTCCTCGTGCGGCCCATTGAAGGCGAGCGGTCCGCAACGGCTCAACATCCGGTTGGCTTCATCCAACCCGGCGGCGTCGGCGGCGCTCAAGTGACGGGAGAATGTCGGCACCTGGGTACCCTTGGGATACGTCACGTAATCAAAATGGTAATAGGCGCCCCAGCCCGGAGCGGCGACAATTTTGCAGGATTTTTGATAGGGGATGGGCGTGTAATTGTTGCAGCCGCTCGACACGATGTTCACCAGGGCCGGGCGCGTGAAGGGTTCGTGTTTGCCGTCAAAGTAATCCGCGAAAGGCAAATCCACCGCCGGTGCCGGCGCGCCATCCAGATAAATCCGCACGTGTCCGGCCTTCGGCGCCGCCGACCAGATGCGCACGATGCAGCCCGGACCGGTCATCTCGGCCAGCACCGCGTTGGTGCCTTCCATGCGGATGACGCCGTTGTTGTCGCCGTTGGCGTCCCAATCCACATATTTGTCCGTCGCGGCGTCATAACGGCTGTGGCGGTCGTAGCTCGACCACTGCCGGGTGGTCTCGCCCGGCTCCGGCACGACGGCCAGACATTGCAGGTCGGTAAGCCGGTGGACGAGATCGGGGTAGGTTGGATCGGATTGCGCCTGGGCCGCCATCCAGCCCAGCCCGCTCAGGAACACAGCCAAGGACAGGTGTTTCATGATCGTTTGTTGCCGAATTTGTTTGGTGAATCCAATCGCGCCGGCCTGAAAGCAAACTCCCGTTGATGCCAAAGGCCCTCACGCATGGGTTGGCGCGCCATGCGCCGTCGCCATAAAATCAGAAACCGCGGCCTTTGCCCATCGCACAAAGATGCGATTGGCGCGGTCGGGGGTTTGATGGCTTGACGACCGCGCCGGTTATTCCAACCGGTATTCGCAGGCCGCATCGGCGCCGATTTGCCGCACGGCCAGTTCCCGCAAATCCACGGTGGTTCCCAGCGTCGCGCCCGCCTCCAGTTTCCGGCCCTGCGCCAGACTGTGTTCCGCGGCTTCAAGGACCAGTGTCGTGTAAAATCCGAGCGTCAGCGCCTCGTCCGCCGCCTGGCGTTCGGCGGCGGAGAGTTGGCCGTTGCGCCCCGCAAGAATCTGTTCATACAGCCGGCCCGGGCTGCTGATCCCATAGCCGGTCACTCTGCCGTCCTTCTCGAAATTGCGAAAAAGCGGATTGACCTCGCTCAATCCTTCGGCATGAAATTCGCGCAGGCCCGGCCTGTCCAGTTCCAAATCCAGCAGCCCATCGGAGCAGATGAGGCGGCCGGATTGCACCGTCGTGGCCCAGGCGGTGTCCGGCAACGCCCAACCCGTCAGCACGTGCGCCACCGCGCCGGTGGTGAACCGGATTTCCGTGTCCACCAGGTCCCAGCCCTTCACGGCGCGTGGCCGGAGCGAAGGCAGTTTGTGCGAATAACCCGTCGCGCGCACCTGGGCCGGAACGAGGCGGACGATCTTCATCAGGGCGTCGGCCATGTGCACCGTCAGAAACGACACCGGCGAATTCCGCTCCGCGAAGTCCGGCGACGCGAAAAATCGCGGTGAGCGGTTCGGATCCGCCACCAGCAATTTGTCCAGCATGTAGAATACGCCGGCTTGAAATACGCCGTATCGCCCGCTCTGAAAGCGCGCCTCGGCTTCCTTGATGCGCGGATCCTCGCGCTTGTGAAAATCCACGCCCAGAAACCGGCCGGCCTTTTGGGCGGCGCGAACCATCGCGTGCGCGTCCTGGATCGTGGCGGCGGCGGGCTTGGGGACCACGACGTCCAACCCGGCCGCCAGCGCCTCGAGGGTCGGCCCGCGATGCAGATGGTCCGGGGTGTTGACCTGGACCGCGTCCAGTTCAACTTGCGCCAGCATCTCCCGATAATCCGCGAACCGCCGGTTGGCCGGAAGTTTGGCAAGCTCTCCAAACCAACTCCGGCATCCTTCGTCCGGGTCGGCCACGGCGCTGATCTCCAGCAGCGGCGAGTACCGGCTGTGGAAATAAAGGTGTTGGTAAATCTCGCGCACGACGGCGCCGGCGCCGATGACGCCGAGGCGAAGTTTGGTTTTCATCTTGTCGGCCCCGGATTAAACACCAATGAAACACGGATCGGAAAGGGCAATATCGCCTCGCCTGGAGGCCAGACAGTGACCCAAGATAAAATTTCCTGCGCAACCTTCACGTCCTTCAAGCGGGTTAAATTCGCGTTCAATCTGTGTTTCATCTGCGGCTTCGGATCCGGTTCATGGCAGGGTTCCGGTCTGGCGCAACAAAAACAGCGCCAGAAATTCCGCCGCCTTCTGGATGTCGTCCAAGGCAATTCGTTCCTCGTCCGAATGGGCCAAAGCCAGTTCGCCGGGGCCGAAGGTCAGCACCGGCATCCCCGGATATTCGCCGGCAAACAATCGCGCGTCGCACGACACCGCCCAGCCGCAGGCCGGCCCGTCCTTCCGGAAGCCGCACACCTGCGCGGCGGCCAGCGCATTGCGCATGGCCGGGGAATCGGGATCGCCGTCGAAGGCGGCATTGTGCAGTTTTTCGTAAGTGACCCGGACAGCTTGCGCCCCGGACCTGCGCCGTCCGCAGCGGCGCAGATAATTTTCCGCGCCGCGTTCGGCGGCCCGGCGCAGGCGCTCCATCACCTCCTGGATGCCGTGCGTCGGGACAAAACCCTGACCGCCTTCGAGCACCAGGCGTTCGTCGCCGGATTTTCCGCCCAGTTCCAACCGCACCGGGCCGTCCAGCGCGGCCAGTTTGGCCCTTGAAAAAACCAGGCTCCGGACCAGATGGGCCGTTTTGGTGATGGCGCCGTCGCGCTCGCGGATGGCGCCCATGTGCCCGGTCGCGCCATGCACCGCCACTTCAAAACCGTCGGCGCAGCGGCGGAAATCATAATGGCGCGCGAGCACGGGCCGGCCCGTGGCCGGGTCCGTGACTTTCGTCTTGTCGCCGTAAAGCCCGAGGTAACCGGCCAGGCCGCTTTCCAGACAATCGCGCGCCAGCGCCTCGCCTGATTTTCCCGGGCGGCGGGCGAACCGGATTTTGAAACTCACTTCGCCACAGATGCGGCTGGGATGTTCGCCGAACGGCCCGAGGATGCCGTGGCAGGTCTGCACGGGACACTGCGGAAACAGCTCGTGACGGCTTTCGGCGCGAAGGGCCGCGCCTTCCTTTTCTAATTCCTCGATCACGAAGGCCGCCATTTCAAATGCCGAAACACCGGCCGGCGGGTGCAATTCCGCCCGATACCACACTGCGCCGCGGTTGGCCGGATGGATGTTCAACGACGTGGGTTCGCCGACGAGGATCGAATCATACAGCCGCTTCAAGCCGCGGTCCATCGCCAGCGATAGCGAGCCATTGCCGCCGGTCTCCTCTTCGACGACAAACATCGCCACCACGCTCCGGTTCAATGTCAAGCCGGCCGGCGCCAGGGTTTCGGAAAGCACCTTGAGGGCGGCCACCATGCCGACGAGCGGACCTTTGTCGTCGCACGCACCCCGGCCATGGACGATGCCGCGCCGGACACGGGGCGGGAAATAAGGCGCAACGACGTCAATGTGCGCGTTGAGGGCCACCGCCGCGCCGGGCGATTTGCCGCTCGCGCCCGGCGCGATGTACACGAGATTGGAACGGCCGGCGCAGGTCTTTTCCGGCGAAAGTCCTCGGGGCCGCGCCGGTGTTTTCGTGAAGTGGGGCTGCGAAAAATCCGGATGAAACTGAATTGCCGGATCAACCGGGCGGCGCTCCAGACGCGCGCCGGCGAAGCAGAGACCGCCCAGTTCGCGTTCCAGAATCCGAAAACACCGGTCCTCCGCCGTTCGCATTCGCGCCGGGTCCGGTCCGGACGTGGTGTCAATCCGGCAAAGCTCAACGAGCAGTCGTTGAATCCAGTTCCGGACTTCGGCGGCGCGCGCGCGCGTCCGAACGTTCCGAATCACGGCGGACGAAGCAGGGCGCGCCGGACCGGTTTTTGCGTGTCGAGTGTCGAGTGTCGAGTGCACCGCGGTTTTCACAGACTAGGCGACCGGCGGCGCCGGCGTCAATTTTGCCGCGGCACGGTATTGTCATACGTTCGTATGACCGACCGCGGCGGCGCGACCGGAAAGTATTGGGTGCATTGCCCGATTCTTGGCCTTATCATTGTGACAAGCGCGAGAAACAGCGGCGATGAAGCCTCCCTTTGACAGTTCGCTGGAAATGCCTGGCGCCCCCTGGCTGACGGGGCCGCCCGGCGTGCGCGCATTTCACGCGATGGCCAAGCCCGTCGGCTCCCTCTGCAACCTGGATTGCACCTATTGTTATTACCTCAGCAAGGAAACACTCCCGGGCGGGCCGGGCGCCGGACGAATGTCGGACGAGGTGTTGGAATTGTACATCCGGCACTACATCGAGGGGGTCACCGGCCCGGAGGTGGTTTTTTCCTGGCAAGGCGGCGAGCCGACACTGCTGGGCCTGGACTTTTTCCGCAAGGTGGTGGTGCTGGAAAAAAAGCACGCCAAGCCCGGGCAAAAAATCCAGAACGACCTTCAGACCAACGGCACACTGCTTGATGACGAGTGGTGCGGGTTTCTCAAGGCGAACCGTTTTCTGGTTGGCTTGAGCATTGACGGCCCCCGCGAAATTCACGACCACTACCGGGTCACCAAGGGCGCGCGGCCGACGTTTGACAAGGTCCTCGCCGCCGCCAAACTGCTCCGGCGCCACGGCGTGCCCTTCAACACGCTCACCTGCGTCCATCGTTTTAACGGACGACGCCCGCTGGATGTCTATCGCTTTCTCCGGCAGGAACTCGATTCGACCTACATCCAGTTCATCCCCATCGTGGAATACAAGGGCTTCGAACGGACCGCCCCGCCAGCCGGGACCGGCGCCGCGCCGCCCAAGGACGGCGAGCCGGAGGCCCGGCCCGGGCATCCGAACTCGATTGTCACCGACTGGTCGGTGGACCCGGAGGATTGGGGTTATTTTCTGTGCCGGGTCTTTGATCGGTGGGTGAGTCAGGACGTCGGCCGGGTCATGGTCAACCATTTTGAGACGCTGGTGGCGCAACATCTGGGACTGCCGTCGCAGATGTGCGTTTACAGCGAAAACTGCGGCCGGGCCGTGGCGGTGGAAAATGACGGCAGCGTTTATTCCTGCGACCATTTCGTGTATCCGGAATACCGGCTGGGGAACCTCAAGACCGGTCAACTCGGCGACCTGGTGTTCTCGGACCGGCAGGCCGGATTCGGCCACGCCAAGAGCGCGACCTTGCCGCGCTATTGCCGGCAATGTCCCTATCTGACCGATTGCTGGGGGGAATGTCCGAAGAACCGGATCATCCGCACGCCGGACGGCGAGCCGGGACTCAATTACCTGTGCTGTGGATTCAAACAATTCTTCGCGCACGCTTTGCCTGAAGTGGAGCGCATTGTCGCCCGGTTGCGCAAGGAACCGGTCCAGCCCCGGCGACGCATGTGACACCCGTGACCCGCCAAGCCGATTGACTGCCTTCGCGCGAACGGTTTTCGGCCCGCGCGAAAGTCCGCCGCCCAACCGGCGCCAGCCGCACTCATCCCGGTTGGCTTTGGTGAATTCAGAAGACCTTGAGGAGCGCCAAAGGGTCCGTTGGGGCGAAATGGTGAAACGTTCCGCGGCTCTCCGGCGTCTATTTTGAACATGAAGCGACGCCGCGGGTTCACCTTGATTGAACTGCTCGTCGTCATTGCCATCATCGCCATTCTGGCGGCGATGCTCCTGCCGGCCCTGTCCTCGGCCAAGCAACGGGCGTGGACGATCCGGTGCAATTCCAACCTGCATCAGATCGGGCTGGCCATGACGATGTATGCCGACGACGCCAAGGGCCGCTTTCCCGAATCCGGCGGGCTGATTCCTTGGGGACAAAGCGATCCGCACACGCACCGTGCCAGTTGGATGCAGCAACTGGTCTCTTACCTCCAGAACACCAATGTCTATCATTGCCCGGCAAACCAGTTTCAGCCGCGGCAAGAACAGTCGCCCTTCAACTACTTCAACGGCGCGCGCGCGGCCTATGTGCTGGCCAACGACGATGCGCCGGTGAACAGCATCGCCATCCGTTTTCCCGTGGCGTATGTCCTGTCCGGCGACACCATCTGGAAGGATCCCAGTTACGCGATTGACGCCGACAAGGATGACTACTCGCAAAACTGCGTGGGCGGTCCGGCCAACGGCTCGCCATGGGAGGAATGGCAGGTGCACAACAAAGGCCAGAACATCCTCTTCGCCGACGGCCACTCGAAAGGGTACAAGGGCTATGACACCAACGAAATGACCTTCCGCTATGACTCCATGCAGGGTTGGAAGTGATTCATTTTCCTTTTGCGCGCGGTGTCGCTTGGCGGTTTAATGGCCGCCCATGAAAATCGTTCTGGCTTATTCGGGCGGCCTCGACACGTCGGTGCTGCTGTCCTGGCTCAAGGAAACCTACAACGCCGAGATGATCGCCTTCTGCGCCAACATCGGCCAGGAGGAGGAACTGCGCGGCCTCGAAGCGAAGGCCCAAAAGACCGGCGCGTCCAGGATTTACATCGCCGATTTGCAGGAGGAGTTCGCCCGCGACTTCATCTTCCCGATCCTCCAGGCGGGCGCGGTCTATGAAGGTCAGTATTTTCTCGGCACCAGCATCGCCCGGCCGCTCATCGCCAAGGGCATGATTGACGTGGCGAAAAAGGAAAAGGCCGACGCCATTGCCCACGGCGCGACCGGCAAGGGCAACGACCAGGTGCGGTTCGAACTGACCGCCGCCGCGCTCGCGCCGGATTTGCAGGTCATCGCCCCCTGGCGCGACGCGCGGTATCGCAACGAATTTCCCGGCCGGGCGGAGATGATTGCCTATTGCGCCAAGAAAAAAATCCCGGTCAAGGCCAGCGCCAAGAAGCCGTTTTCGTCCGATCGGAACCTGCTGCACATTTCCTACGAGGCCGGCATCCTCGAAGACCCGTGGCTGGACGCCGGCGACAAGAAATTCCGGGCTTCGTTCACGACGCTCTCGGTGTTCCCCGAAGACGCGCCTAACCGACCGGAGTTCGTGGCTCTGGATTTCCTGAAAGGCAATTGCGTCGCGGTGAACAGCAAGAAGCTTTCCCCGCTTGGCGTGATGCGGGCGTTGAACCAGCTCGGCGGCAAACACGGCGTCGGGCGGGTGGACATGGTGGAGAACCGCTACGTGGGCATGAAATCGCGGGGCGTGTATGAAACGCCCGGCGGCGCCATCCTGCACTTCGCCCACCGGCAGATGGAAAGCCTCACGATGGACCGCGAGGTGATGCATCTGCGCGACTCGCTCATCCCGCGCTACGCGGAGCTGGTGTATTACGGCTACTGGTTTTCGCCGGAGCGGCTGGCGTTGCAGGCGCTCGTGACCGAGAGCCAGCGGAACGTGACCGGCGCCGTGCGCGTGAAACTCTACAAGGGCAACATCATGGCCGCCGGCCGCAAATCCCCGGTGAGCCTCTACAACCCGCACATCGCCACGATGGAGGCCGACCCGACAAAGGCCTACAACCAGGACGACGCCACCGGCTTCATCCGGCTCAACGCGCTGCGCCTGAAGGTCGCGGCGAAGGTGCAGAGGAAAAAATGAAACCCCGCATACAGGTGCGTTTATTATTATACCAAATCCACGACCATCAATCTTCATAGGTTCATCCACAGAGGGACTGCCTATCGCCGAAGCAATTCAGTTGGGTTTAGATCATGATTGCCAGGTGACTATTTGGAGCCAAGGCGTATTTGGGCTTTCTCGCGGAACTTTAGAGACACTGGCAGAAGCGGTAAATCGCTTTGATTATGCTATCCTCGTCCTAACGCCCGATGACCTAACGCTTTCTAGGGACCAGATTTCGCCATCACCTCGAGATAATGTTTTAGGAAGGCTGAATACTTCTGGAGTCAGAAAGGTTCTTGGGGGAATCGGCCTGAATGGATGAAAAGGTCAGGCTTTCGAGAACAAAGGCTTCCAGCCATGCCGCCGAGTGGAGTTTCTACAGGAGCGAGTTAATCATGCCCACCGACCTCATCCATCGCATCGGCATCGCCGCCAAAACAAAGCGGTGCTGAAGCCACCGCAGTCCAAACGCTGCGCGGTTATCGGACGACCTGAAATTTCGCGAAGCGTCTGGACTGCGGCGTGTTCACCGCCGCTTTTCACATTCCGCGCAGCATGAAAATTCACATCGTCGGCTGGCCATATTCATCCGGCAGGCGCAACAGGCAATGGCCGAAGTCCAAATGCCGCTTCTCCGCCCCGGCGATGTAGTGCGCGGGCACCTGAGACAGCCGCCGCTCCACCGCCACCTTGCCCGCGCCGCGCAGCACGGCCAGGAGAACGCAATGGCCTGGCCAAAGATTGGAGACGACCCGTGGTGTCCGGAATTCGGGAAGCACGACCTCTGGAAGTTCGTGGACGATGCTTCGCAACCTTCGGCGCCAGTTGGTTCGCCTTCGAATCAGCGGTTAAATCTCCAACAGCAATCGCGCCGGGTTTTCCACGGCGTCCTTCACGCGGCGCAGAAACAGCACGGCTTCCCTGCCGTCCACGATCCGGTGGTCGTAGGTCAGGGCGACGTACATCATGGGGCGGATCACCACCTGCCCGGCCAGCGCCACCGGGCGTTCCTGGATGGTGTGCATTCCCAGGATGCCGCTCTGCGGCGGGTTGATCAGCGGGGTGGAGAGCAGCGAGCCGAACACGCCGCCGTTGGTGATGGTGAAGGTGCCGCCTTCCAGCTCCTCGGGCTTGAGTTTGTTGTCGCGGGCGCGTTGCGCGAAATCGGCGACGGCCCGCTCGATTTCCGAAAAGCTCAACCGGTCCGCCTCGCGCAGCACCGGCACCACCAGGCCGCGGTCGGTGCTCACCGCCAGGCCGACGTCATGGTAATTGCGATAGACGACGTCCGTGTCGCGGATTTCGGCGTTCAACTGCGGGAATTGTTTCAGCGCGTCAATCACCGCCTTGACGAAGAAGGACATGAACCCGAGTTTGACGCCGTATTTTTTCTGGAACGGCTCCTGGTATTGCTGGCGAAGCGCGAGAATGGCGGACATGTCCGCCTCGTTGAACGTCGTCAGCAAGGCCGCGGTGTGCTGCGCCTCCACCAGGCGCCGGGCGACGGTGCGCCGCAGCAGGCTCATGCGAACGATTTGTTCTTCGCGCGCCGAGCCGGTGCTCGGCGCTCCAATTTCCGATGCCGATGGCGCGACGATTTCTTTTTTCGGCAACTGCTCGACACGGCGCAACACGTCTTCCTTGGACACCCGGCCGCCGGGGCCGGTGGCCGACACGTCGTCCACGCGCAGGCCGTGTTCGGCCAGGACCTTTTCGGCCAAAGGCGTGGCGCGCGGGCGCGCCAGCGTCTTGGACTGCGGCGGCGGCGACCCCGCTTTGGCAATGGTTGCGTCTGTCGCCTCCGGTCCAGCGGATTCCAAAGCGGCGTCGCGCTCCGCTGGCCGCCGCACTCCAAGACCCGGCGGCTGTTCGGAAGCAACCGCCGGTAAGGCATTCGCGGCCTCCATGAACCCGATGGTTTCCCCGACCTTGGCCGTTTGACCTCGTTTCTTCAAAACCCTGGCCAGCCTGCCGGCGGCGGGCGCGGGCAGTTCCACAGCGGCCTTTTCGGTTTCGATGACCGCCACGGTTTCATCCTTGGCGACGGCCGCGCCCTCGGCTTTCAGCCAGTCGCCGATTTCCACCTCGGTGATGGATTCGCCGACGGCCGGCACTTTCAATTCAATGGTCAGATTTTTCTCCAAAGGCTTTGGCGATCAGGGCCGCCTGTTCGCGTTTGTGGGCGTTGGCCGAGCCGCCGGCGGGACTGGCCGAGGCGGGACGGAAAACGCCGTCGAACGGCCACCGCCCGAAAAGCCGGTCGCCGAACCGCACCCGGAAGTCGTACCAGGCCCCCATGTTGCCCGGCTCCTCCTGGACCCAGAGCACCGGGGTGCCGTCGCGATACCCGGCCAGCACCGATTGCCACACCGCGTCCGGCAGCGGATACGGTTGTTCGACGCGCAGCAGGGCCACGTCGTCGCGCCTGGATTTTTCGCGGTGGTCCGCCAGCTCGAAATAGATTTTGCCGCTGCACAGGAGCACGCGCTTGACCCGGGCCGCCGCCGCCTCCGGCCGTTGGTCGGGGATGATTCGCCGGAAACGTCCGGCGGCCAGTTCGTCCAGGGCGGAAACCGATTGGGGATGGCGCAACAGGCTCTTGGGGGCCATCACCACCAGCGGTTTGCGCCAGCGCTGCAACGCCTGCCGCCGCAGCAGATGGAAATACTGCGCGGGCGTGGTCGGATAGGCGACCTGGACGTTGTCCTCGGCGGCCAGCCGGAGAAACCGCTCCGGCCGGGCGCTGGAGTGTTCGGGCCCCATGCCCTCCATTCCGTGCGGCAGCAGCAGCACCAGTCCGCTCAGGTGCCCCCACTTTTTCTCCGCGCTCAGGATGAACTGGTCCACGATCACCTGCGCCGCGTTCACAAAATCGCCGAACTGGGCCTCCCACAGGATGAGGCCGCCGGGGCAGTCGAGGCTGTAGCCGTATTCGAAGCCGAGCACGCCGGTCTCCGAGAGCGGGCTGTTGTAAATGTCCACCGGCGCCTGGTCCGCGGCGAGGTGTTGCAGGGGCGTGTAAAGGTGGCCGTCCTCAAAATCATGGAGGATGGCGTGGCGGTGGCTGAACGTGCCGCGGCCGCTGTCTTCGCCGCTCATCCGGACCCGCGCGCCGGCCGTGGCCAGGCTGGCAAAGGCCAGGGCTTCGGCGGCCGACCAGTCGAGCGCCTGGTCGCCCCGGGCCATCTTCCGGCGGGCTTCCAGAAGGCGTTGGATTTTGGGGTGCGGATGAAAATCGGCGGGCAGGCGGGTTTGCGCGTCGAGCCAGGCGGACAACCTTTCCTTTGGCAGGCCCGTTTCCGTTTCCTCCGCCGGTTCCGGCCCGCCAAAATAGTTTTTCCATTTGGCGGACCGCAGCCCGTTGAGTTGCGCGCGCGGTTCGCCGCGGGCTTCCGCCAGGTTTTTTTCCAGCAGCGCGTGGCGGCGTTCGGCGATTTCATCGGCTTCCGCCCGGGTGACTTCGCCGAGTTTGAGCAGATGTTCCAGATAACCCTCCCGCACCGGCTTGCGCCCGGCGATGCGCCGGTACAACACCGGTTGGGTGAAGGTCGGCTCGTCGCTTTCGTTGTGGCCGAGCCGGCGGTAGCCGTACATGTCAATCACCACGTCGAGCTTGAACCTGGCCCGGAACTCCAGCGCCAGGAGCACGCACTGCGCCACGGCCTCGGGGTCTTCGCCGTTGATGTGGAAGATCGGCGCCGGCAGCATTTTCGCCACGCTGGTGGCGTACATGGTGGACCGGCCTTCGTTGGGCGGCGTGGTGAAGCCGATCTGGTTGTTGACGATGACGTGCAAGGTGCCGCCGACGGTGTAGCCGGGCAGGCGGCTCAAATTGAGCGTCTCCTGGACGACCCCTTCGGCGATGAACGCCGCGTCGCCGTGAATCAACAGCGCCAGGCTCCGCGTCCGCTCCACGTCGCCGGCGCAGTCCTGGCGGGCGCGCACGCGGCCGGTGGCGACCGGATTGACAAACTCCAGGTGGCTGGGGTTGAAGCACAGGGACAGATGCACCTTCTTCCCGGAGGCGGTGACCCAATCATTGCTGTAACCGAGGTGATACTTCACGTCGCCGCCGCCGCGATGCAGTTTGGGATCGGCGTCCTCGAACTCGCGGAAGATCTCGCGCGGACTTTTGCCGATGATGTTGGCCAGCACGTTGAGCCGGCCGCGATGGGCCATGCCCAGCACGATGTCGGCCACCCCCTGCTCGCCGGCGCGTTCGATCGCCAAGTCCAGCAGCGGAATCAGGCTTTCGCAGCCTTCCAGGGAGAAGCTCTTGGCGCCGATGAATTTTTTGCGGATGAACTCCTCGAACACCACCGCGTCGGTCAGCCGGGTGAGGATGCGGAGTTGTTCCCTGCGCCCGAGCGGCAGCCGGTTCTGCGTGCGCTCCATGCGTTCCTGCAGCCAATAGCGCATGCCATAGTCGTCAATGTGCATGAACTGGACGCCGATGGAGCGGCAGTAGGTGTTGCGCAGGCGCTCGATGATTTCGCGCAACGGCAGCAGGCGGTCCGGCTCCATCGTCGCGCAGGCAAACGGCCGGTCCAAGTCCGCGTCCGTGAGGCCGTGATAGGCCGGATCCAGTTCGGGCGGCGTCGCCTTGGGCTGCTCCAGCGGGTCCATCCGGGCGATGATGTGCCCGCGGGTGCGGAAGCTTCGGATGAGCGCATCCACGCGCTCCTGTCGTCCGGCCACGCCCGGCTCCTCGCGCCGGGCGTGGCCCGCGCGCCGGCTGGCCGGCGGATTGAAGACGCTGTAGGAGCGGAAGGACGGTTGGGGCGCGGGGGTCTTGTCAGCCGGTTCGCCGTTGATCAAGCCGGCAAAATAACGCTGCCACTCCGGCGAGGCCGATGAGGGGTCGCGCAAATAATCCGCATACAAGCCTTCCAGATAGGCCAGGCTCAGGTGGCTGGGAATTGCCGATTTATCAGCCATAACGGTTCTCATGGTAACTATAACGAATTCTCCGCGCAAATAAAGACGGCGTCTCCCCCGAGCCCGAGCAACCCGATGCGGCGGCGTCCGCAGGCAGCGGCGGGCGGGCCCTGTCCGTGGCGCAAGTCAATTTCCAAGGGTGTTTCGGCGGACGGCGGGACGGGCCTTGGACGGGCGGGAGGTTGGGGATCGGACGTTCACGTGGCAAACCGTTCCCGGCGGAGAGCGTCCGTTCAGGAGCGGATCATGGTCAGGGCCATTTTGAACCGCTGGAGCGCCTTGAGCGCGTGCGGCTGCTGGGCGGGCATGAGGATCAACTCGCCCTCCTGGACGCGGTGGGGCTGGCCGGAAATGGTGATCTCCGCCTCCCCTTCCACGATCTGGACCAGCGCGTTGAAGGGGGACGTGTGCTCGCTCAAGGCTTCGCCTTCGTCGAAGGCGAACAAGGCGACCTTGCCGGTCGCGCCTTTCAGAATCTCCCGGCTGACGATGGCGCCGCTCTGATAATCCACCAGCGCGGCCAGCCGGACGGGCCGGGCCGGTTCAAATTTCGCCGCGGCGGAATTGCTGTTTTGTGGCATGATCGCGTCCTTTCTTCGGAGGTATGTTTCTCGATGGCGGAATGACGTCAGGCGGCGGGGATGGGTTCCGCCCGCAAGGACAGGCCGCCGGCAAATTGTTCGAGCCGGGCGATCACCCCCGGACCGATGGCGCGGTCCAGGTCGGCGAATTTGCCCAGCAGTTCCCGGTCGTCGTCTTCGGAGATGACTTTTTCCGCCAGCGGGAAGACCATGGCGTCCTCCATCCAAAGATGGTGTTGGTAAAGCTTGACGATCTCCCGCAGGGCCTGCTGCAGCACCTGGTCGGCGCCGGGCCGTTCTTGTTCGTAAAAGGCGATCCGCTCCTCCAGCGCGGCCAGCAATGCCCGGCTTTTTTCATGCTCGTGGTTCAGCCCTCCAAGCGGGCAGCCTTGTCCGGGGACGCCGCGTTTCACCAGGACCGGAAAGAAGAGGACTTCCTCGCGTTGATGATGGCGCCGGTCGGCATAGACCCGCAGAAACTCCGCCACTTTCCGGAGCTTTTCGACGTCGAGCCGTTGCCGGTCCTCCAGCGCGGCGGCGGCGCCCTCCAGAGATTTGATGACGGTTTCGATGTGGCGGTGTTCGGCGGTCATTTGTTTTATCGCGGTCGTTTTCATTTTCGTTTCTCCTTTTGGGCGGATCGCGGCAAATCAAACTGAGCGCGGATGCCAATGTTTCGTCCGTGTCGTAACACCGCCGGTTTGTGTGAAGATGAGTTCACAGCCCTACCTTACGCCGGTGGAGAGATGGCAGTTTTGACTTAAATCAAGTTTTTGCCACGAGCGGCGGCTTCCGGTGAATAGGACTTTTCGGGATCGGATTGGTTCTTTTGCGCCGGTTCAACAAAGGCGGCGAAACGCCTTGAGCTGGCGATGGCGATGGGAAGCAACAGCACGGTGAGAACCATCCAGTCGCGTGCCATCCGATGCCGGAACATTTCCGCCGCGAGGATGACCACTGCCAGCAACAAAAGCGTCAGTGACACACCGCGGTGGAATCGGCGCAACTCCGATTGCACCCAGGCGTCCAGCCGGCTTTCCAGTTCGCGACCGGTGTCGGAATCGGTGCAATCCTTTTTGCAATGGCATGCGTTGCATTTGTGGGCCGGCGCGCGGTAACGCGCGATCTTGCGCTCGAAGTCCGTCTCCACCCGCGTCAAATGATGGCCGGTCGGGCATTCCCAGACATCCAGTTTGCGGTGATAGACAAAGCCGGAATTGCGGTAATGCTCCGCACGCCGGTGCGAATGGCGCGCCAGCCATTCCAACACCGCCGCCACGCCCGCCAGCAGGAGCGCGTAGCCGGCGGCCAGAATTACTTCCACGTGGACGCCATCAATCATGTATGTTTGTTCGTTGAAGCGTTAAAGCGTTGAAGCGGTTGCAAAGCTTGGACGCTTCAACGCTTCAACCCATCACGCTTCAACGATTTTGAACCTCGGTGAACAGCACGCCGTCCGGTTCCGGTTGCGGCGCCTGTTTTTTCATCCGGCTCACCCCCAGCCAGCACAGGTAGAGCAGCGGCAGCGTGCCGCCCACGATGAACAGGGCGTCGCCCGGAAGGCGCAGCCATTCGAGCAGCGAGTTGGTGTGGCCGGAGATGAATGCCAGCGACCGGGCGTCATAATAACCGACGCTCACCGAGTGATAGAGCTGGAGCAATCCCAGCGGGAAGAGCGAGGCGAAGACCATCCAGGCCAGCCCGAGGTTCAGGGACCAGAAGCTCACCTTGGCCAGGCGGTTGCTCCACAACTTTTCGGGAATCAGGTAGCGCAGGCAGAAGAGCGCCAGCCCCACCGCCAGCATGCCGTACACGCCCATCATGGCCGCGTGCCCGTGATTGGCTGTGAGGGCCGTGCCGATTTCGTAGTAGGAGACGATGGGCAGGTTGATGAGAAAACCGAAGATGCCCGCGCCGAGGAAATTCCAGAAGCCGACCGATGCCAGGAACATGACCGCCCAGAAATGGGGAAAGGCCGTCCGCGCCTGCGCCCCCTGTTGCGCGCCGAGTTGGAGGAAACTCCAGGCCTCCAGCGTCAGGAAGGTCAGCGGAATGACCTCCGCCGCCGAAAAGAAGGCGCCCAGGGCCATGTGCACCGCCGGTTCGCCCGAGAAGTACACGTGGTGCATCGTGCCGATCATGCCCCCGGCCGAATAGAGCAGGACATCCAGATAGATCAGCCGCAGGGCCACGCGCGCATGCACCACGCCCAGCAACACGAAAACGTAGGCCACCATGACCGTGGTGAACAGTTCCAGGAAATCCTCCACCCACAGGTGCACCACCCAGAACCGCCAGAAATCCGTGGTGGTGAAATTCGATTCCGGCCGGGCCAGCAGGCCGACGGCGTAAAACGCGGGAATGGACAGCGCGGCAAAGAAAAACAGCCACGGCATGTTGCCCACCTGTTCCATCTGCAGTTTGTGGCGCAGTCCGCGGAAGAGGATCACCACCCAGAAGAACAGGCCCAGGGTGAGCAATACCTGCCAAAAACGGCCCAGGTCAAGGTATTCAAAACCCTGGTCGCCGAACCAGGACCAGCCTTTCCGGATCCAGCCTTCGATGCCGCCGTATTCGCCGGCCAGGCTGCCAAAGACGACGATCGCCAGTGCCCCGAGCAGCGAGTAGGAGAGCCAGCTCTGTCCGCGCGGTTCCCGGCCGGTGATCATCGGCGCCAGAAAGATGCCGGCCGCCAGATACGACGTGGCCACCCAGAAGATCGCCAGTTGCAGGTGCCAGGTGCGGGCGATGTTGAACGGCAGCACGCGCGCCAGGTCCAGGCCGAAGAAGTTGGAAAGGTCCGCGCGGTAATGCTCGGCGGCGCCGCCCAGCAGCGTCTGCGCCGTGAACAGCGCCGCCATGACCAGGAAGAACCACGCGCACGACCGCTGCGCCGGGCTCAGCGCCACCGCGTCCGGCGGACGGAACTGGATGCGCTGCTCCTCGCGCCCGTGCCAGCCCAGGAAATTCCATCGCCCAAACGCGGCGAGCAACAAGCCGATCCCGCCCAGCAGGGCAATCAGGGAGAGCACGCTCCAGAGAATGGTCTCCGCCGTGGCGTGGTTGCCGACCAGCGATTCCGGCGGCCAGTTGTTGGTATAGGAATAATTTTCGTGCGGGCGCAAGGCGGATGCCGCCCACGCCGACCAACTGAAGAAGGCGGTCAACTGGCGGATTTTTTCCGGGTCGGTGATGGCATCGGGCCGCAGACCAAATTTCGTCGTCGGTGTTCCGAAGAAACCGGCGTAGTGGTTCGTCAGTCGCCGGAAGGCCTCGGCCTGCGCCGCGCTGTAGGTCAGCACGCCGGTCGCGCGGTCGTAACGGTTCGTTTTGAAATCGGCGATGGTCTGCCGCCGGGCCGTGTCCGGGGCGGAGCGGTTGTAGTAGGCGGTGGCGATTTCGGCGGCGCGATGGAGGTAATCCGCCGTGAAATCCGGCCCGAGGTACGCGCCGTGGCCGAAAATCGAGCCGTATTCCATCAGCCCGTTCTTGAGAAAAATTTCCTGTCCGGCGATGACGTCCGGTCCGGTGAAAAGCACCTGCCCGTCCGGGTCCACCACCCGGGCCGGAATCGGCGGTTCATCGGTGTAGGTGCGATAGGCCAGCAGGCCGAGCACAAAAAAACCAAAGAGCAGGACCAGCGCCACCGCCTGAACCCACCCCTTGGAAATCAACAGACCTTGTTTGGATGATCCATTCATAACTTCCTTTCGTTGCCGGGTGCGGAATGTCGGAGATTCTTACCGCCGGATCTCCGCGTTGTCAAAACACTCCTTTCATCCGCAGGGCCCCGATTTCAACGGTTCAGCGGCGCTCCGGGAGCGCCCTTCCCGCCAAACCAGGACGCCATCCCTTCACCACCATCCCGCTCCCGCAGTTGACGGGGCATGGTTTGATGAGAAAATTGGTTTGAATCCGGTTGCTAAAACCGGCGGTTTCAACTTTCTTGACCCGGGTCAAAGCCCGGGTGGAGGCCCGGGATCAGATTGACGTGCCGGAGTACTGGCGATGCATGCGACCCACAACAGCCGGCCACACGTGGTGGTGTTGGGCGCCGGGTTCGGCGGCCTGACTTTCTGCCAGAAATTTGCCCATCCCGCGGCGCGCGTCACCGTGGTGGACCGGCAAAATCATCATCTCTTTCAACCCTTGCTTTACCAGGTGGCCACGGCGGGCCTGTCCGCGCCGGAGATCGCCCAACCCATCCGCTCCATCCTGCGGAACAAACCCAACGTGACCGTTCTGCTGCGCCAGGCGACCGGCTTTGATCTGGCCCGGCGCGAGGTGCGCCTGGGTGAAGACGTCCTCTCTTACGATTACCTGGTGCTGGCGCTGGGCAGCGTCACGGGCTATTTCGACCATCCGGAATGGGAGGCCTGCGCCCCCGGACTTAAATCGCTGGACGACGCCCTGCGGATCCGGCGCCGGGTCCTGCTGGCCTTCGAGCGCGCGGAAAACACCGCCGACGCGGCCGCGCGGGCGCAACTGATGACCCTCGTGGTGGTGGGCGGCGGGCCAACCGGGGTGGAACTGGCCGGCGCCTTCGCCGAACTCACCCGGCGCGTCTTGAAGCGGGATTTTCGCCAGATTGATCCGCGGCAGGCGCACGTGATTTTGCTGGAGGCCATGCCCCGGTTGTTGCGCCAGTTTCCGGAGCGGCTTTCCACCCGGGCGGCGGCGCAACTGGCCCGGCTGGGAGTCGAGGTGTGGACGAACGTCCGTGTGGAAACGATCGGCGACGGTTTTGTCCAACTGGCCGACGGCCGGCGGATCGAAAGCGCCAATATCCTCTGGACCGCCGGCGTCACCGCCAATCCGCTGACGCGGCAGCTCGGGGTGGAACTGGACCGCGCCGGCCGGGTGATCGTCCATCCCGATTTGAGCGTGCCCGGCCATCCCGAAGTGTTTGCCATCGGCGATCTGGCGCTGGTGCGGGACCGGCGCGGCCAGCCGGTCCCGGGCGTGTCGCCCGCCGCCATGCAGATGGCCCGGCACGTGGCCCGGCTGATCGAGGACGCCTTGACCCATGAAAACGCCAGTCCGGGCGCGCGTCCCGCCTTTGACTACTTCAACAGGGGCGCCATGGCCACCCTCGGACGGTCGGCGGCGGTGGCGCAAATCGGCCGGCTGGAATTTTCCGGCTGGCCGGCTTGGGCCGCCTGGCTGCTGGTGCATTTGATCTTCCTCATCGGCTTCCGCAACCGGGCGGCGGTGCTGTTGCAATGGACCTATTCGTATTTCACCTACAAACTGGGCTCGCGCATCATCACCGGACTGGAAGGCCCGCCGGAGCTGGCGACGACGGCCGCCGGAGGACGCGAGGCCTGCCCAATGGAAAAAAAGGCCATGTAGCGGCCGCATCCGAGACCCATTATGGTCCAAATCAAACGCATTTACGAACCGCCCGCCAAGACCGACGGACGGCGGTTTCTGGTCGAGCGGCTCTGGCCGCGCGGCGTCAAAAAGGAATCCCTGTCGCTCAGCGGTTGGTGCAAAGAGGCGGCGCCCGGCCACGAGTTGCGCAAATGGTTCAACCATGACCCCGCCAAGTGGAAGGAATTTCAGCGCCGCTACCGGGCCGAATTAAACGCCCGGCCCGAAACCTGGCGGCCCCTGCTGGAGGCGGCCGGGGCCGGCAACCTCACCCTGTTGTTCAGCGCCCGCGACACGGAACATAATAACGCCGCTGTCTTGAAAAATTTTCTGGAAGAGCGGTTGAAGGCCGGCGCACAGTAAAGAACACAGGAAGACAGGGTGACGAATCAAACGTCACGAAAACTTCTTTCGAATGGGCGGTCCATCGCTTCACGAAGGCGGTGAAACGGCACGCGATGGAACCGGCCTTCCTCATCCACCGGCCTGAAGACAGGGGGTTCGTCTTGGTGGTAAATTTCAGCAATGGGGACTGAAAAGCCGCAAATTAAACTCCCTCGGAAAAAAGCTCGTTTTACGTCAGCTTTTCTTACACT
>JAGWMQ010000168.1 GCA_028873125.1 Verrucomicrobiota bacterium
AAATCACAACCGACTTGGAGCGCTTCTGCCGTCACGCCGTCGTCCATGAACGTAAAGAACTGGAGAATTTTCTCCTTGATCCGCGCCCAATCGAACGCGCCATCAAAAAGCGCGTGAAAGAACGGCAACATTTCGATCCTAATTCCCCTTTGTTCAACGAAGATGTCGGCACGTTATTGATGCAGATCGCTGATGGATTCAAGAACCTAGTCCAGGCACGCATTGTTTCAGCGCGGCAGCAATTCGAACGCGATTCTCGGACAACACTGAATCCAGTGACCATTTCAGAAGCCGCAATGAACGAGTTCGACCAAAAATGGGCAACGGTCGAACAACGCATGAAAATTGTGCCGGGGAAAGAAGTATTTTCAGGGTTGAATGCCCACCTTCAAGCAAAATACAAAATCTCTCTAAATCCGATTTTCGTTGTTGAATCATTTTTGCGCGAAGAAATCAGTCCCCAGGTTGCAGCACTTCTTTACAAATTGGATGAGATTCGGAGAGAAGCCGCGCCGGATCAAGTATCGTTGGAATTTCCACAAACAGTTACGGACTAATTTCAATGAACCCGACCCATGCCGTCCGCATCGCCGTGGAGATGGGATTGCTCGTGTGGCGCTTGCTGCCTTCGGCGCGCATGGGCTGAAGGATTTGCTCGCGCAAAGACGTTAAAGCAATTCGCGGAATTGTTCCGGCGTCAGCCCGGCCCGTCTTGGCGATGCCGCCCATGGTGATGGCGTTGATGGGGTCGTGGCGCGGAATCACGAGCCGAATCTTGCCGTTGCTCATGATGATGTGGCCGCTTTCGCGGGCGATGCGGTAGCCGGGTTTCTCAAATGCACGCACGGCGTCGCGGTGGCGGATGCCGGGGATTTTCGGCATTTCAGACCGTCACTTCGGTCAGCGTTCCGGTCTCGCGTTCGGCTTCGCGGCGGGCGTCTTCCTCGGCGACTTCGAGCCAGAGTTGGATGGCTTCGCGGATGTTGGCGAGCGCGTCCTTTTCCGTTTTTCCCTGGCTCCAGCAGCCGGGCAGCGCCGGGCAAGAAACGGCAAACCCTTCATCCGATTTGATGAGAATCACCGGATATTTCATATGAACAGAGTAATTCGGGAACAGGGCGCTGGCAAGCGGCTCGCGAGGACGCTCGGCCTACCCACGTCGGTCACAGACCGACGCTACAAAACCACGACGCCATCAACGACCGCGTCGCGCGCCAGTTGCCGATAATCCCGCCGCCAACGCATCTCCCGGCTTCCGAACCGGGCCGGACTTTTTTATCAGCAAGCCGCGGTCGCGCATTTTTTCCAGGAGCGCGAGTTTCTCCTCAAACGGAAGCGCCACGAGGCGCTTGCGTTCCGCGGCCTTGTCCGCCAAAAGTTTTTCCATCAATCCGCTCATTCGTTTGTCCTGATACACTTGTCGTTGAACTGCCGCCATTTTTCAACCAAGTCGTGCCGCGCCAGAATTTGATTCAATTTATCCGGGCTGAAGACGCTGTATCGAACGAATTGTTCAAGGCGAATCAAATCTTTCCCGCGTCCGGTCTTGAGCGCAATGGCCATCAAATGTTCAGCCGTCATGATCCAGGTTTTGACTTCGCCGACTCGAATTTCCCAATGACGCCAGCCGCTTGCATTTCATTGACAACTTTCAAAGCTGCTTGCGTGTCTTGCATGATGAAATGTCGGCTCAAAAGATAGGGAATGCGTCCAACCTGTCAAAGACACAAACGCTTCACCCCGCCAGGCGGAATCCTCCGATTTCTCCAACGGAAAGAATCACAACGCCCGCCGTCTTCGCCGGCTGGAAAATGATTTGCGCACCGGCATCGGCAAGTGAATGCTGTCGGCACGAATGAGCCAAACTCTTGCCGCCCGCATCGCCGGCGTGATGGGATTTCTTGCCGTGGCGCTGGGCGCGTTCGGCGCGCATGGGCTGAAGGATTTGCTCGCGCAAAACGGCACGGCGGCCATCTGGCAAACGGCGGCGTTTTATCATTTCATCCACGCGGTAATGCTGTGCGTGCTGGCGGAACGCAAACCGTTTCCGGCGGTGGCGTGGTGGAGTTTTCTCATCGGCATTTTCTTCTTCTCCGGCTCGCTCTACCTGCTGGCGGCCACCCATGTCCTTTGGCTCGGCGCCGTCACGCCCATCGGCGGCGTGGGCTTCCTGATCGGCTGGGCGTGGTTGATTTTCAAAGCGAGTGGAACTGCCATCGGCAAATGAACGCGGCGGGCGCGGCAGCTTTGCAGTTCGCCAGCGCCCGAAGACCAAAGCGCCACGGGAGCGAGATCCACCTTTATTTCCGCGCCATGGCAGGCCACCGTTCGGTCAAGCTCGGGTGTGAAGGAAAATCCCGAAGGCCTGTCTCTTGAGACAAGCACGATGTTGAACGTGCGCCGTTTCTACATTCCCTTGAACGAGCCCTGGCGCCTGCCGATCGTCAACGTGCCGCTGGCGTTGTCCCATTGAATCGGGATGCGGGTGAACGCGCCCATGAAACGTCTCGTCGCCCTGCACAATCGCGGGGTCAAGGTGCGGCCGTGAGGCGCTTCCTCAAGAACGGGGTGCCCCCGGGAATCGAAGAACGAAACCGCGCCCGTGGCCAGCGCGACGCGCGCCTGGAGCTTGGGAGTTGTGAGGATCGCTTCGTCGGAGTTGGTTTCCAGCTTCCAATCAGTTTGGGCGAGGCGCAGGGGTTGGGCGGCGAGACTTTTGCGGGCGAAGAAGGCGGGATTCGTCGCGCAGGCCACGCGAATCACGTCCGGGGCGCAAACCTCCGCATAAACATATTGGTTACCGACGGGCACGATGACGCCACGTGCGGTTTTTTCCAGCGGCACGTCTGGAAGGGATGTTTGCCAAGGGGCGGCTTGCTCTCCCGGGCTGGCCAAAGCCGGTTGCATCGGTAACACGGCGCTGATCAGGAGGAGAACCAGGCCCGCCGGCGCGCTTTTCAGGATGTTCATTTGCGGCGCCTCTAGAGAGGCGGAAAGCACATTGTGGGAACCTATCGGCGAGGGGAAATGAAAGTCAATTCAAAAGACTCTTTGAGCGATTCAAGAACTCCAGCCGGACGATGCGGACGGACTTATTAGCTGGCCCAGGCCATAGCCAACCGAAAAATTAACGCGACCTTATCTGGGAATGGCTTGGCGGGGAGTTGGAGCTTTCGTACAGTGGGTAGCGAATGTTTCGTCAGGTTGTCAGCCGCAGGCCCGTGCGGAATTGCTGGATTTTCGCGGCCGTGTCGGTGACCCTCTGCCTTTGGGCCCGGCTCATGACCGCGGACGCGCAGGACGATTCCCTGATCGGCAATCCTGTGGTGGGGCGAAACGCCGATGGCCAACTGGAGGTGTTTGGGATTGATGGGGCGGGGGAGTTGCGGCATCGGTGGCAGAAAAAATCGAACGGAGCCTGGTCCTCCTGGGCCGGCTTGGGAGGGTCCTTCCTGCCGGGCCTTGCCGTTGCCAACAGCGCGGACGGGCGCATGGAGGTTTTCGCGGTGGATCGCGCCAGCCACGCACTCGAGTGCATCCGGCAGCGCGCGACCAACAGCCTGGAGTGGTCCGGTTGGACGAATCTTGGCGGCTCAATCCGCGCGCCCGTCGCCGTCGGTCAGGACGGGGATGGCCGGCTCGAGGTGTTTGCGGCGGATGCGGTTGGCGATGGGGTGGAGCAGCTCTGGCAAACCGACACGAACGGGCGGTGGTCGGCTTGGTCGAGTTTGGGCGGAGGCGTGCAGCCCGGCTTGGTGACCGCCAGAAACAAAGACGGCCGCCTGGAGCTTTTTGGAATCAAGGCGGGCGGCCACGAACTGGTTCATCGCTGGCAGCGGCGTCCCAACGCCAGCGCGGATTGGTCCCGATGGGCCAATCTGGGTGGATCCATTCTGCCCGGTTTCGCCGTGGGCCAAAATGCGGCCGGCCGTCTCGAGGTCTTTGCCATCAACAGCTCGAATTCCTCCGTGGTCCGGATTTGTCAAACCGCCGCCGCCGATAGTGGGCGCTGGACGCCCTGGCTGGATTTCGGCGGCAACCAAAATCCCAGCGATCTGCCGGCCTTTCGCAATTTCGCCCAGGAATGGCGCGGCCTGGGCAGCAACGTGGAACCGGGATTGGTCGTGGGCAAAAGCGGGGACGGCCGGTTGGACGTGTTCGCGGTGGATGCCAAAACCAAGTTTCTGATCCATCGCTGGGAGACCCTGGTGGGCGGCGCCGATCAGTGGTCGCAGTGGGCGAGCATGGGCATGACCGCGCGATCCTGCCCGGCGGTGGGGGCAAATGAAGACGGCGATTTGGAAGTGTTCGCGGTGGACACCACCAACCGCAACCGCATCAACCACTGCCGCCAGGTCAATTCCTTCAGCGGCTGGCTGGACTGGTCAAGTCTGGACCAGCCCGTCCTGGCCTACGCCTCGCGTTCCTGGCAGGTGGACAAAGGGCTGCCCGACAACCTGGTTCAAGCCATCACCCAGACCGCCGACGGGTTTCTCTGGGTGGGGACGCGCGACGGGCTGGCGCGGTTCGACGGCAACCAGTTCGTCTGCTACAACGCCCGCAACACGCCGGCGCTTAAGAATTCCTCCGTCACCGCCCTGTGCGCCAGCCAGGACGGCTCGCTGTGGATCGGCACCGACGGCGGGGGGCTGATCCGGCTCAAAGCCGGACTCTTCTCCCAATTCACCCGCACCAACGGGCTGGCCGGAGACAGGGTGCGGGTGGTTTATGAAAGCCGCGACGGGTCGCTGTGGATCGGCACCACCACCGGCATGAGCCGCTATCGGGACGGGCAATTCCGCACTTACTCCGTGCGCGACGGCCTCTCGTCGGACATGGTCCGGAGTATTCGTCAGGATCGCGACGGGAACCTGTGGATTGCCACCGGCAAGGGATTGAACCGGTTGCGTCCAGATGGGACCATGGACACGTTTGCCATGCCCAATGGCCTGCCGAACGACTCGGTCCGGGTCATTTGCCAGGACAGGGGCGGCCGAATCTGGGTCGGCTCGAACAATGGATTGCTCTGGTATGACTGGTTCTGGGGAAACGGTTTTTACGCCTACAACACCAAATATGGCCTGTCCGACACCTTCGTCAGCGCGATCTGCGAAGACGGCGCTGGCAATCTCTGGGTGGGAACCTATAGCGGCCTAAACCGCTTCCGCGACGGCCGGTTTTACAGCCAGCTCGACAGCGACGGCGAGCCGTTTGACCGCGTCAACGCCCTTTTTGTGGACCGCGAGGGCGACTTGTGGGTGGGGTCCCAGGAAGGTTTGACGCGCCTGACACCCGAAAAATTTTTCACCTACACCAAACAACAAGGGTTGACGCACAACAATGTCACCTCCGTGCTGCAGGATCGCAAGGGCCGGATGTGGATTGGAACCTGGGGCGGCGGACTGGATGAGTTGCAAAGCGAAGGCATCACCGCCTGCATGTCCGCCTCCACCAATGGCGTGTCCCAGGACCTGATTTTATCGCTGTGCGCTGGGCGCGACGGCAGCCTGTGGGTGGGCGCGGATTATGACGGCGGATTGACGCGGTGGCGGGACGGACGCGCCACCCATTACACCTGGCGGGACGGGCTGATCAATGCCGGCCCGCGCGTGTTGCAGGAAGATGCCCATGGTAATCTTTGGATCGGAACCGACCGCGGCCTGAGTTGTTTCAAGGATGGAAAGTTTCACGCCAATCGTCTGACCGACCTCCTGGCGGGCGACAGTATCCGGGACCTTTGTGAGGACCGGTCGGGCGCGCTTTGGATTGCGACGCAAAACGGGCTGGGCCGTTGGCAGGGCGGCCGCTTCACGCGGTGGACCATGGCGGACGGTCTGTCGGAC
>JAGWMQ010000030.1 GCA_028873125.1 Verrucomicrobiota bacterium
GCGTTACCGCGGAATTTCGGCCAGGGTGTGTTTCCCGGAGATGAATGCGTGTTTAACGCATATAATTGGTCTGCGAAACCTATGGCGTAAATCGCACCCTCCGATCCAACCGCCGGCGTTTCAGCCCCATGGTAACCGAGATAAAATGACCAGACGGTTTGACCGTTGTTCGGATTCAATGCAAACAAACTGACGTAGAAGGTCGCAACGGCGCAGACCGAGCCGTCCGCCAGCACCAACGGCGTCGCAACAATCGGCGCGCCGAGGGGAACTTGCCACCGTTTTGTTCCCTCCGGCGCGATGGCCCAAAGGAAATTGTTGGCGCCCACATAAATCGTCCTGCCGGGGCCAATCACGGGCGACGACGCAGTAACGCCGCCCGTGTGAAGCCGCCAGCGCAGGCTGCCGTCCGGGTTCAGCGCGTAAAAAAAACCGTCCACCGAGGTGAAATACACCGTTCCACCGGCGGCGAGCGCCGGGGAGGAAATAATCGCGCCACCCGTCTCGAACGCCCATTTTTTCCGACCGTCCGGGGTGATGGCGTAAAGCTTTTGATCGTGGGAGCCGAAATAAATGGTTCCATCGCTGCCGATGGCGGGTGAGGAATCAATGATTCCGCCGGCCGGGAATTTCCATTTCAACGAGCCACCCGGGTTGAGCGCGTAAAAATTCGCGTCCCACGAACCGAAATAAACGGTTCCGTCCGACCCGATTGCCGGCGACGAGTCCACCCAGGCGCCGGTGGCAAAGGCCCATTTTTTGCTTCCTTCTGGAGTAAGGGCGTAGAGCTTGTCATCGCGGCAGCCGAAATAGATGGTTCCGTCCGCGCCAATGGCCGGCGAGGAATGAATTTCACTGCCGGTTTGAAACGTCCATTTGACTTTGCCGTCCGGGCGGACCGCCCAAAATCTCTGGCTGAAGGAGCCAAAATAAATCGTTCCATCACTATCCACGGCTGGCGAAGAATCGCCTACCCCGACGGTCAATTTCCAGCTGATGGCCGGCGCGGGGTTGGTCTGAGCAAAGGACGAGACCGGCCACAGCGCCAGAAGGAAGAGGAGCGCCGCCGCGCTCAAGCCGGAGTAGCGCGGCTGAAACAGGGCGCGCCCCCGCTCAGGACGCGGCCGCCGCGCGAAAAGTTGGTCTGTAAAATGCCCGGAGCGGCAGCCGGGGTGGTCACGTTCTCCAGAATTCAACGGCATGTTTCGGTCGGCCCTCAATTGGTCATCCAGCCACCCACGGCGGCGACGGCGAATTGCAAGTTGGAATTGCTTGCGAGGTTGATTTGGTCACGCGGCACACTTTAGCAAGCGGCTTTTTCCGTTCAACCCAAATCCGGCGGCGGATTGGCCCCGAAAGAACACAGCAAGCACACAGGAAGCAAGAAAGGATGCCGCGTCTTTCCATGTGGTGCATATTTTTGCGGCTTGATTTGCCGCCGGTCCACTCCTCCTTCGCGCTCACGATTCGACGCGCCTCTTGGAAAGCAAAATGAATTTGCCATTTCAGCGTTTTTCCGGCAGTTTGTCCGTCCTGAGCCGGAAACAATTCGGGCACAACGAACTCCCCAATGGCAGTTCTCCCGCTCACGCCCGGCTTTGGACGCAAAGAAAAGAATATGGAAAGAAAACGACTCGTGGAAAAAGACTCGCCGTTGAAAAAAGACGACCGCATTGTCATCACCGGCGGCGGCGGCTTCATCGGGGGCAACCTCGCCCTTTATTTCAAGGAGAAAGGATTTTCGCGCCTCCGCGCCGTGGACAAAAAGCCGCTCTACGAATGGTATCTGCGCGTGCCGGGCGTGGAAAATCTTTGCCTGGACCTGAGCCGGGAGGACCACTGCCACCGGGCCTGCGAGGGCGCGGCGGAGGTGTATCAACTGGCGGCCGACATGGGCGGCATGGGGTTCATCGAGCGGTTTCGCGTGGAGTGCCTGCGGTCCATCCTCATCAACACGCACGTGATCGAGGCCGCCTACCGCGCCGGCGTGCGGCGTTATTTTTACTCCTCGTCCGCCTGCGCCTACAACACGACGCTGCAGCAGGACCCGAATGTCCGCGCGTTGAAGGAATCCGACGCCTATCCGGCCATGGCCGAGCGTGGTTATGGCTGGGAAAAGCTGGTTTCCGAAATCTTCTGCCAGGAATACTGGGCCGAGCGCGGGATCAAGACGTTCATCGCCCGGTTCCACAACGTCTATGGCCCCCACGGCACCTGGGATGGCGGACGGGAAAAGGCCCCCGCCGCCCTCAGCCGCAAGGTGATCGAGGCCGTTGACGCCGGCCGCAAGGACATCATGATCTGGGGCGACGGCCATCAGACGCGCAGTTTCATGTATATCAGCGATTGCGTGAAGGGCATTGACAAAATCACGCACTGCGACGGCCTGATTGCCACGCCGATCAATCTCGGTTCCAGCGAGTTGGTGACCGTCAACGACCTGCTTTCAAAGATCGAGAAGATTGCCGGCGTCAAGCTCAAGCGCCACTACGACCTGAGCGCGCCGCGCGGCGTGGCCGGCCGAAACAGCGACAACACCTTCATAAAGAAGGTGCTCGGCTGGGAACCCGACACGCCGTTGGACAAGGGACTGGCCGTCACGTACAAGTGGATCAAGGAGCAATATCACAAACGCAAAATGGGCCAGCGCGTGGTGGAGTGAGTTGACCGGCGCGGAAAAACCTCCTCGATGGTCTTTGACGGGCGGCGGCGCAAGACGCGGAGGCTTTCTCAAATCACGAAGTCGCTCAAACAGGCCTGGGCCAGTTCGAGGATGTCCCGCGAGCAGCCGTCCACGTTCTGGGCCACGGTGTCTATGAAGTTTTCCCGCTCCTGCGGCCGGGGCACCTCAAAGGGAAAATTCAGGAGCTTGTCCAGTTGGCCGGCTTGCGCCCGGCGATACAGACCCTTGGGATCGCGCTGAATGCACACGTCCAGCGGGGCATGCACGTAAATCCAGACCAGGCGGTTCCCCAGCACGTGCGCGACGACGTCCCGCTGGCAGTGCTGGGGCGCCATGGTGGACGAGACCACGGTGAGGCCCTGTTGAGCCGCCAACCTGACCACTTCCGCCACCCGGCGATGGTTCTCCATCCGCGATTCGGGTGTGAATCCCAGGTCCGAGCACAGGCCCGATCGCATTTCATCGCCGTCAAGGTAAAACACGGGGACTTTGCGATCTTCCAAGGCGCGGCAAAGCCGTTTGGCCAGGGTGGTTTTGCCGGCGCCGGAGCGCCCAAAGAGCCAGAACACTTTCGTCATCGCTGAATTGTCACGGGTCTGAACCGGAAACCGTTCGTATCCGAGATTAGCCCGGGTCTTCCAGCCGCATCAAGCCCAGATTGAATTTTGAATTGGATTTTTGCGAAGCAGGAATAGGGCCGGATGTTCGGAGACAAGGTGCAGGAGGGCAGGGCGACGGTCTTAAGGGCACCAAAGGCGGTGACATTCGCTTGAGAAGTTTGTCGCTTTGGTCCCTGCGTTGGCTTGGCGCTCCATCATGGCAATTCCCGGCAGCCACTTATTTTCCCGGATTCGCACCGGGCACGTAGATGGTAAAGGTGGTGCCTTCGCCCACGCGCGTGCGCACGTGCAACGCGCCGTTGCTCTCACGGATGAGGCGTTGCACGATGTTCAGGCCCAGGCCGGTCCCCTGGCGCGGCCCTTTGGTGGTGAAATAAGGCTCAAAAATTTTGGGCAACACCTCGGGCTGGATGCCCGGTCCATCGTCGCGCACCCACAATTGAATCAGCGGCGCGGTGTTGTCCAGGCCCTCCACATTCATCAGCCGGTCGCCCGGGCCGTCGGCGAACGCCTTCAAATCGAGCGGCGTGTTCAGCACCCGGCCGCCGACCTCCACGCGGTGGGGCCTCGGGGAGCATTGAAAGCCGTTGACGACCAGGTTGAGCAGGATCTGGATGAGGTCGGTGCCGTTCATTTTCACGGCGGTGTCCTCGGCCAGGGGCGCCAGGAGAAAGTCATTGTTCCCCAGGCTGGGATGGACGCGCGCCAGTTGCTCGAGGTCTTCAAGGAGTTGATTGACGTTGGCGCGCGCGCCTGGTTCTCCCGATCGCCGGCGCAAAAAGCCGAGGTAACGCCGGGAGATTTCGATGCAGGTGGTCACCTGCCGTTCGATGATGCGCAGCCGTTCCTTGACGAATTCCAAATCCTCCAAATCCAGGCGGCTGGCCCGGTTGAGGCGCTGGTTGAGGAGCTGCACAAACCCGGAGATGACCGTCAGCGGGCCGTTGATGTCGTGGATGATGCTGGCGTAAATGTCGCCGCGCGTGCGGGCAATCTGTTCGTCAACGCGCTGGTTCTGGAGTTCGCCCAGCAATTCCTGAACCTTGCGGGCGCTGGTGTGGATTTCGCTTTCGAGCACGCGGCGCTGCATGGCCATGCCGACGGCGGCGCGGATGGTGGCCAGGTCGAAGGGTTTGTTGATGTAATCGCACGCCCGCAGCCGCAGGGCCTGACGGATGGTGTCGGTGGTCTCGAAGGCGGTCATCATGATCGCCTCGATGTCCGGGTTGACGTATTTGAGGCGCTCCAACACTTCAATGCCCGACATCCCGGCCATGCGGATGTCCAGCACCGCCACATCAATCGGATGTTTTTGGGCCAGCTCAATGGCCGTCGGGCCGTCTTCGGCCATGAGCAACTCGTATTCGTCCTTGAAAATGACCCGCAACGACTGGCGCGGCCCCGCCTCGTCGTCCACAATCAACAGGGTGCGCCGGGACCTGACCGGGGCAGGCGGAGGCGGCTGGGAGGGTGCGGCCTCGTCGTTTCTTGGGGCGGTGATTGGTTCAAGTGGTGAAGCCATTTTGAATCGTCTTCAGTTCACACGTCATCACATTGACTGTAGGCATCCTACTGGGAATCCGGCCGCGCACACAAGCGCAAAAAGATGGCGGGAATCACCAGAGGGCAATTGACCATTGGCAATCGGCCGTTGGCAATTTAACCTGCGCGCATGAGCATTCTGGATGAACTGAGATGGCGCGGCCTGGTTGCCGATTGCACCGACGCGGCGGAACTGACCCAACGCCTGGCGTCGCCCGTCACGCTGTATTGCGGCTTCGACCCGACCGCCGAGAGTCTGCACGTCGGCAACTTGGTGCCGCTGCTGGCGCTTCGCCGGTTTCAGTTGCGCGGCCATCATCCCATCGCCGTGGCCGGCGGCGCCACCGGCGGCATCGGCGATCCGAGCGGCAAGACGCAGGAGCGCCAGTTGCTCACCCGGGAGGTTCTGGAGCGCAACATCGCCCGCGTGCAGGAACAGCTCCGGCGGCTGCTGGATTTTGAAACGAAACAGAATCCGGCGCGGCTTGTGGACAACGCCTCCTGGACGCGAGGCGTTTCCTATCTGGAATTCCTGCGCGACATCGGCAAACACTTTTCCGTCAACCAGATGGTCGCCAAGGAAAGCGTCCGCGCCCGGATGGAGGACCGCGAGGCGGGCATCAGCTACACCGAGTTCAGCTACATGTTGCTCCAGGCGTTCGATTTCATGGTGCTCTGCCGCGACTACAATTGCCAACTGCAAATCGGCGGCAGCGACCAGTGGGGCAACATCACCGCCGGCATTGATTTGTGCCGGAAGAAATTGGGCAGAACGGTGTTTGGCCTGACGCTGCCGCTGATCACCAACGCCGACGGCACGAAGTTCGGCAAGACCGAAGCCGGGGCGGTCTGGCTCGATCCCAAAAAAACCAGCGTCTATAAATTTTACCAGTTCTGGATCAACACCGACGACCGCGACGTCATCCGCTATCTGAAATTCTTCACTTTCTTGCCGCGCGAGACAATTGAACCGCTTGAAAAACGGCACGGGGAAAATCCCGGCGCGAGAGAGACCCACAAGGCGCTGGCCCGGGCGGTCACCGACCTGATTCACGGCCCAAGCGCCACGGCGGAGGCGGTCCGCGCCAGTGAGATTCTTTTTGGCGGCAACCTCGACGGGGTGCCGGAAACCACCTTCGCTGAAATCGTCGGGGAAGTGCCGACCAAGCAAATCGAGAAGTCCAGACTGGATGGCGCCGGCCTTCCGCTCGTCGAACTGTTGATCCATGCCGGCCTCAGTCCATCCAAGAGCCAGGCGCGCAAGGACATCGAAGGCGGCGGGGTGAACGTCAATAATGTCCGCGAAGCCAGCGCCACGCGCGCCGTGACTTCAAATGATTTGCTTTTCGGCAAGCACCTGCTCCTGCGCAAAGGCCGGAAAAATTACGCCGTGGTGACGGCGAAGTAATCACCGTTTAAATATTTCAATCGCCCGCGATGTCGGCCAAAGGGAGCCTCTTCACCTGCCCCGCCGCACCTGTTCTTTTTTCTCCTCGAGTTCGGCCTGAAGCTTCCGGCGTTCGCTGACCAGTTGTTCGCGCAACGACCGTTCCTTTTCGAACTCACCGGCGGCCCCGGCGATCTCGGCGTTCAACGCGATTTCCCGCTCGGCGATTTTGGCGGCGTATTTTGAATCCAATTCCGCCATCTCCTTTTTCTGGGCCTCGGTCAATTTTTTCGTGGGCGCGGTTTTATTCAAACGTTCCATCGCGAGTTCGTAAGCGGTCTTCATGGCAGGTTTCAAATAATAGAGCGGTTCCCTCGGTCACTCCGCCTTTGTTTTCTTCTTCCACGGCTGGCTGGGAAACTGAATGTGCGGCGCCTTGGGTCGGGCCAGCGGCAGCCCGGGGTCGCCTGAAGACCCGGCGCCGGAGGAGTTGGGCTTGGCGGCCTCCGCGCGCCATGAGGCGATCCGGGCCTGCAGGCCGTGTTGCTCGGCTTTTTGTTTATCGCCGGCGCGCTGGTAAAACAGCGAGAGGTTGGTGTGTACGAGTTGTTCGGCCGGCCGCAGGGCCTCCGCCTTGTGCCCCTCGGCGATGGCGGACGCGAAGTCGCCCTTCCGGTAAAACGCCATGCCCATCGCCAGTTGCGCGTCGAAGTGCGCGGCATCCTGAATTAGCACGCCCTTCAGCCTGGCGATGGCCCGGTCGAAATCGCCCCGGCTGAAATCGAACATGGCCTCGTCGTATTGTTCCTGCAACGTCATGCGACGCGAAACACTAACCCAGGGCGTGGCGCCCTGGCAAGGGCGGGCAGGCAAAAGCCGCGGTTCAACCGAGAGCACGGATAAATAAGCAGCACTAACTGACGCCACATGACCCTTTGGGGTATTTTGGAATTGCAGCACAACCTGCTGGAAAACAACAGGATGCGACATGGATTAGAATTTGACACGCTCGTCCGCTCTTCTTATGTTGAAGGGTAGCGTCTGGCGCTGCCTTCAGTCGCGGGCCATTCAGCATCGAAAAATTTGATTATTGCAACACCATGAGTGACACCATTGCAACGGCGTCGCCGAACGGCGCCCCGAAAGTTTCGCCCATCACCGAGGCCGTCATCCGCATCGCCGGCAATTCCCAGGACGGCATCCAGGCCATCGGCGGCTTCCTGGCGCGGCTGGCCGGCCGCAGCGCGCAGGAGGTCATGACCTTCATGACGATCCCCTCCACCATTTCCGGCGGCCCCTCGATTTTCCAGGTGCGCATCGGCAGCGGCGAGGTGTTGAGCGCGGGTGACGAGGCGGATGTGCTGCTGGCGTTCTACCAGCATTCCTACGAAGACCACATCGGCTCGCTGAAAAAGAACGGCATCGTGCTTTTTGATTCGGACCACGTCCAACCCAGGCCGGAATGGCAGAGCGCGTATCATCACGTCGGCGTGCCCATCTCCTCGCTCACGGTCGAGGCCATCGGCGGCACCGCCAAGGACAAGGGCAAAAACATTTACGCGCTGGGCCTGGTGGCGCGGATGTTCGACCTCAACGTGCCCAGGCTGGAAAAGCTGGTCGCGGAGCGCTTCACGGGCAAGGATCCCAGTGTGGTGAAAAACGCCCTGGCGGCGTTCCATGCGGGCTATGCCTATTCGCTGGGCAACGTGCTGGAGACGTTCAGGTTCGTGGACAGCGCGAGCCGGGGCGGTCAGCAAGTGGTGATGAACGGCAACGAGGCGCTCGGCTACGGGCTTATCGCCGCCGGCGTCCGGTTCGGCGCGGGTTATCCCATCACGCCGTGGTCGGACGTCATGGAACTGCTGCGCCGCGAACTGCCCAAATACGGCGGCACGTTTGTGCAATGCGAGGACGAAATCGCCGCGATCTCCATGGCCTTGGGCGCCAGTTACGCCGGCCGCGTGGCGGTGACCGGTTCCAGCGGGCCGGGGATTTCGCTCAAGATGGAGGCGCTGGGCTGGGCGGTCATGGCCGAAATGCCGCTGGTGATCGTGGATGTGCAGCGCGGCGGACCTTCCACGGGCATGCCCACCCGGGTCGAGCAGTCTGATTTGAACATCGCCTGCTTCGGGGGCCACGGCGACTCGCCGCGCGTCGTCCTGGCGCCGGCGAGCGTGGAGGATTGCTTCTACACGGCCATCGAAGCCGTCAACCTCGCGCGCCAATACAGCGTGCCGGTCATCATCCTGACCGACCAGGGCGTCGCCACGCGCATCGAGGCCTTCCTCGAGCCGGATCTGGAAAAGGTCTGCCAGGACATCTCGCCGGATTTTGCGCCCGTGCCGGACCACAAACCTTACGACTTGTCCGCGCCTGACGGGGTGACCCATCACATTCCCCCGGGCACCCGGATCGAGAGCGGCAAATACCCCGTCGTCACCGGCCTGGAGCACGACGAATTGGGGCATCCGACCGGCGCGCCGAAACTGCACCTGCAAATGAACGCCAAGCGCCGGAAAAAATTGCAGGCGCTCGCCGTGGGTCTGCGCACGCCGAAAATCTACGGCCCCCCCGAGGGCAACGTCCTCCTGGTGGGCTGGGGTTCGACCCAGGGGCCGATCCGGGAGGCGGTGGACCGGGCGCGCGCCGGTGGCGACAGCGTCTCGGCCCTCCACCTCCGGCACCTCTGCCCGTTGCCGCCCGGGCTGGAGAATATCTTCTCCGGCTTCAATCGCGTATTCGTCGTCGAAATGAACGACGAGGGCCTTTACGGATACGGCCAGCTCGCCGCGATTTTGCGCGCGCGTTACTGCGACGCCAAAATCCAGGGCCTCAACAAAACCGACGGCCTGACGTGGAAAGTGAAGGAGATTCTCGACCGCGTCCGGGCCGCCCTGGCCGCCGGCAGGGGCCAGCGATGAATGTGAACCGCGCCACGCGCGCCACCGTCTAATGAGATTGTTATGAGCCACACCTTGACAGAACCACCTGAAAGCGACGCGGCGCCAATGCCGCCCGCCATCGAACGCAAACCGTTGACCAAAAAGGAGGTCGCCGCGGACCATCCGACGTGGTGTCCGGGCTGCGGCGATTTTTCCGTGCTGGCGCTCTATTTCAAGCTGATCGAGAAGCGCAAGATGTGGCATGAAAAAATCACGACCATCGCCGGCATCGGCTGCTCCAGCCGGTTCCCGTATTTCGTGCAGGCGCACGGCGTGCATTTCATTCACGGGCGGGCGCTGCCGTTTGCCACGGGCATTTCGCTGTCCCGCCCGGACCTGCACGTGTTCGTTTTTGGCGGCGACGGCGACGCCTTTTCCATCGGCGGCAACCATTTCAACCATGCCGCGCGCAAAAACGTGAAGCTGACCTATGTGGTCATGGACAACTGGGTCTATGGCCTGACCAAAAAGCAGACCTCACCCACTTCGCCGCTCGGCTTCAAGAGCAAGACCGACCAGTGGGGCGCGGTGGATTACCCGATCAACCCGATGAAGCAGGCCATCGCCGCCGGCGCCACGTTCGTGGCGCGCACCACCTCCAGCAATCCCAACCACGTCCTGCAGACGATGGAGGCCGCGATGGACCACGACGGCTTCGGCTTCGTCGAGTGTCTCAGCGAGTGCGTGGAGTTTTACGAAGGCGCCTTCGACGCCGCCAATCCGCGCAAGGGCGGCGTCTTCCGGGAGGTGCCCAAGGACCACGACCCGGCCGACGAACTGGCCGCCTACCGGCTGGCCGGCGCGGAATTTCCCGGTTACTTCGGCATTTTTTACAGGGCCGGCAAGCCCACCAAAAATGCCAAGGAGGCCGGGATCAACCAGGCCGCCATGGACAAGGTCAGGGGGTTGAAGGATTGGCAGATCCTCCAGAAAAATTTCGAGCGGATGAAATAGCAGTCATTTACGATATACGATTTTCGATTTACGAGCCTGCGAGCCTATCCAGGCTCGCATTTTTTTGTGGCGCGTCCATCGCAAATCGTGAATCGTAAATCCGGTATGCCGATTTACGAATTTGCCTGTCCGAGATGCCGGAAGATTTTCAGCTTCCTTTCAAAGCGTTTGAATCCGGACCGCTCCCCGGCCTGTCCCAAATGCGGCAACAAGAAGCTGGCCAAGCAGGTCAGCCGGTTTGCCACCGCCCGAAAGTTGAAAGAGCCGGCAGCCAAAGCCGAAACCGAAAATGGCGGACCGCCCATGCCCGACCAGGACGACCCGCGGGTCGAGCGCGCCATGATGGAGCTGGAACGCGACATGGAGCATCTGGACGAAAACAATCCCCGGCACATGGCGCACATGATGAAGAAGATGAAGGACCTGATGCCGCCCGGCTCCATGCCCAAGGAAGTGGATGTGGCCATCAAACGTCTCGAAGCCGGCGAAGACCCGGAAAAGATCGAGGCGGACCTGGGCGACGTGCTCGGCGATTTCATGGGGGGTGAAGAGGGCGGCGCGGGCGGCGGCGGCTACACACATGACAGCGGGTTGTATGATTATTAAATTCCAAGCTCTAAGTTCCAAGTTCCAAGAAGATACAAATTCCAGATTTCAAAGCTGGTGCGCCTTGTTCGGAATTTGGACGTCGGAGCTGGCCTGGGATTCGGCCCTTGAAATTTGGAATTGTCCTCATGGGTCGCCTCCATGGGAAAATTAATTTCACCGTCGCCATTTTCGTCGTTCACGACGCCAAGGTTCTGCCCGTTCACCACCGCCAGTTGAACATCCGCCAAATCTCCAACCGGCCATGAGCGCCCCAAAGGGTCTCCGCTTCCAGACCGTCTGCTTTGCCATCGAGGGGCTGAACTCGGTCGCGCTGACCCTCTATTTCCCCTACTTGTACTTTTTCATGCAGGCGCGATTTGGTTTCCACGACCAGGCCAACCTGGCCCTCGCCGCGCTGCTCGGTTTCATTTACATCTTCGCGGCCTGGCAGGCGGGACAGTTCGCCCAGCGCCACGGCTATTTCACCGCGCTCAAGCTCGGCCTGGGATTGATGATGGCGGCGCTGGCCGTCGGCTCGCAACTCCGTTCCGCGCCCGGCCAGATCCTCGCCGCCTGCGTCGTCAACGTCGGCCAGTGCTTCACCTGGCCGACGCTCGAGGCCCTCGCCAGCGACGCCGAAACGCCCCTCCGTCTTCCGCGCGTCATCGGCATCTACAACATCGTTTGGGCCGTGACCGCGGCGGTGGCGTTTTTCTTTGGCGGCACCCTGGTCGAGCTCAGTTTCAAAAACATCTTCCTCGTGCCGCTCGCCCTGCAAGCCGTCCAACTCGCCTTGACGTTCTGGCTGCAACGGCACGCGACCGAACTGGCGCGCGCCGCGGTCCATCAACCGCCCGCCGCGCCGGCGCCGCCCGACCCCAACCGTCCATCGTCGGAAAAGGCGCGGGCCTTTCTGCGCATGGCCTGGCTGGCCAACCCGTTCGCCTACATCGCCATCAACACGCTGATCGCCGTCCTGCCCGGCATCGCCGCGCGGTTTCACCTGACGCCCATGCTCGCCGGATTCGCCTGTTCATTGTGGTGTTTCGCGCGGCTGGGGGCGTTCGTCGCGCTGTGGCTCTGGACGGACTGGCACTACCGGTTCCGCTGGCTGATCGGCGCCTTTGTCCTGCTCATCGCCTCGTTTGCCGCGATTCTGACCGCCTCGAACCTGGCCCTGCTCATCGCCGCGCAAATTTTCTTCGGCGGCGCAATCGGGCTGATTTACTACTCGTCGCTTTTTTACTCGATGGACGCCGGCGCGGCCCGGGGGGAATACGGCGGCATCCACGAAGCCGCCATCGGCTGCGGCAACTGCCTCGGCCCGGCGGTCGGCGCGGCGTCGCTGCAATTCTTCCCGCAATCCACCAACAGCGGCGTCCTCGCCGTCGGCGCCCTCCTGCTCTGCGGCCTGGGCGGGTTGCTGACGATCTGGAAGACAGCGCGCTAAATATGGAAACACATCCGCCAGTGCCGATCCCGCGCCGACTGTCCAGTGCGGTCGGAACGAGGAAGTTTTTCAGTTCTCTTCTGCCTGGTTTCTCCGGGCGATTGATGTTATCTCTGCCGTCGCAGTGAAGAGCGAATCCACCAGTTCCAAGGCCCCGGTTTCGGACAAATGGATTCAAAAATTCCTCGCCCATCTGGCGACGGATCGCGGAGCGTCTCCCTACACGCAGCGCAACTATGGCGACGCGCTCGCGGAATTTTCCCGCTGGCACCGCGAGGAGCGGGGACTGGCGGCGCCCTGGGAAAGGCTGCAGCGCGACGATTTCCGAAGCTATCTGCGCTTTCTCGGCCGGCACAACCTGGGCCGCCCGGCGATTCAGCTCCGCTTTTCGGCGTTGCGGACGTTTTATAAATTTCTCATCCGCCACGGTGCCGTGCAGCTTTCTCCCATCAAAAACCTGTCGCTGCCCAAATTGGAGCGGCGTCTGCCAAAATACCTGACCGTGCCGCAAATGAGGGCCTTGTTCGACGCGCCGGTGAAGTGGCTCGAGGCCGGGAAACAGGAGAAAAAACCGGGGCGGCCGGTTTCCGCCGCCGCCTGTTTGCGCGACTTAGCGGTGCTGGAAACGATCTATTCCTGCGGCCTGCGCATCAGCGAGCTTTGCGGCCTGCGCGCGGACGACCTGGATTGGAACGAGCAACTCGTCCGGGTCCGCGGCAAGGGCAAGAAGGAGCGGCTCCTGCCCATCGGCAAACCGGCCCTGCGCGCCATTCAAAATTATTGGAACACGATGAAACAACCGCCCGCCGGGGCGTCGCCGGTCTTCTTCTCCGAAACGAAAGCGCGCGCGCCGCTCCACCGGGTCCAACTATCGCGGCGGCTCAAACTCTATCTGGCGCTGGCCGGACTGGATCCGCGCCTCACGCCGCACAAGCTGCGGCACAGCTACGCGACGCACCTGCTGGACGCCGGCGCGGACTTGCGCAGCGTGCAGGAACTGCTCGGCCACACGCACCTGGTCACGACGCAGATTTACGCGCACGTCACCACCGAGCGCTTGAAACGGGCCTACGACGCGGCGCATCCCAGGGCTTGAAGCATTCGAGCGGCGACGGCAAAGGTTGCCCCGGCGGGGAAATTCCTCTAGTGTCGGCCAAACGCATCAAACACATGAAGGTTGATTGGAAGAATACGTGGCTGGGCCTGGGGGTGGCGATCCTGCTGTCCGTGGGCGCCGTCCGGAGTGCCACTGGGGCGGAGACGATTTCCGGCGCGCCGGAAGTTTTGCGGGCGACATTGCCCAACGGCTTGCGGGTCGTCATCGTGCGCAACACGCTCGCACCGGTGGTCACCACGATGGTCAATTACCGCGTCGGCTCCGACGAGACGCCCCCGGGATTTCCCGGCACCGCGCACGCCACCGAGCACATGATGTTCCGCGGCAGCCCGGGCCTGTCGGCCGACCAACTGGCGGCCATCACCGCCTCCCTGGGCGGCGATTTCAACGCCGACACACAGCAGGCCGTCACGCAGTATTTCCTGACGGCGCCGGCCGACGACTTGCCGGTGGCGTTGCGCCTCGAGGCGACGCGGATGCGCGGCCTGGCGCCCGATGAAAAGCTTTGGGACAAGGAGCGCGGCGCCATCGAACAGGAGGTCGCGCAGGACTTGTCCAATCCCGAATACGTCTTCTACAAGGACCTGCTGGCGGCGATGTTCAAAGGCTCGCCCTACGCGCACGATGCCCTGGGCACCCGGCCGTCGTTTGACCAGACGACCGACGCCATGCTCCGCAAGTTTCACAACGCCTGGTATGTGCCCAACAACGCCATTCTCATCATCGTGGGCGACGTGACGCCGGCGCGGGCGCTGGCGCGGGTCAAAAAAATCTTCGGCGGCGTTCCGTCCAGGAGACTGCCTGCGCGGCCGGAGTTTCAATTCCAGCCGGTCCAGCCCAAGACGATGAAAATGGACACGGACCTGCCGTATGGCCTGACGGCCATCGTGTTTCGCTTTCCCGGCTCGGACGACCCGGATTTTGCCGCCGCGCAAATCCTGTCGGACGTGTTGAGCAGCCAGCGCGGCAAACTCTACGGCCTGGTGCCGGCGGGCAAGGCGCTGTTCGCGGAGTTTGCCTATGACACGCTGCCCAAGGCCGGCCTGGGCTATGCGATTGCCGGATTCCCCGCCGGAGGCGATTCCACCAACCTGCTCGAACAGGTGCGCCAGATCCTGGCGGCCGAACTGACCAACGGCGTTCTGGGCGATCTGGTCGAAGCGGCCAAGCGCCGCGAAATCACCGGGGCGGAATTGCAGAAAAACTCCGTGTCGGGGCTGGCCGCGGCCTGGTCGCAGGCCGTCGCCGTGGAAGGGCGGCAGTCACCCGACGACGACATCGCCCTGCTGCGCCGGGTCACGGTGGCCGACGTGAACCGCGTCGCCAGAAAATATCTGGACTTTAACCAGGCCATCTCGGCCATTCTCACGCCGCAACCGTCCGGCAAGGCGATTTCGTCCAAGAGTTTCGGCGGCCAGGAATCCTTCGCCACCACCCCAAGCGCCCGCGTTAAACTGCCGGCGTGGGCCAGACCGGCGGCCGAACAGACGGCCATCCCGGCATTGACGTTGAATCCGTTCGTTACCAACCTGCCCAATGGCATCCGGTTGATCGTGCAACCGGAGACCATCAGCGACACGGTCAGCATTTACGGCCGCGTCAAAAGCAATCCCAAGCTGGAAGCGGCCAAAGGCAAGGACGGCGTGGACCAGGCGCTGGACGAGCTGTTTTCCTACGGCACCAAGTCGCTGGACCGCCTGGCCTTTCAAAAGGCGCTGGACGACATCGGCGCCTCGGAATCGGCGGGCGCGGATTTTTCGTTGCAGGTCCTGAGCGACGAATTTGACCGCGGCGCGCAATTGTTGGCCGACAACGAATTGTCGCCGGCGTTGCCCGAGAAGGACTTCGACATCATCCAACCGCAACTGGCCGCCGCCGTCGCCGGGGAGATTCAAAGCCCGGACCATCTGGCCAATCGCGCGCTGGAAGCGGCCCTGTTTCCCACGAATGACCCGGTCCAGCGCGAAACCACGCCAGCCACCGTCAAGTCGCTTACGATCCGGGACGTGCGGGATTATTACCAAAAAGTGTTCCGGCCGGACATGACGACCCTGGTGGTCATCGGCAAGGTGACGCCGGCCCGGGCGGTCGCCGTCATCGAAAAATATTTCGGCGATTGGAAGGCTGAAGGGGAAAAGCCCGATACCCTCTTCCCGCCGGCGTCGGAAAATCCGCCGGCCACAACGCAAGTGCCCGACACCAGCCGCGTGCAGGACAAGGTGACGCTGGCCGAGACGCTGCGGCTGACCCGGACCAACGCGGATTACTACGCGCTGCAACTGGGCAACCACGTGCTGGGCGGCGCGTTTTACGCGACCCGGCTCTACCGCGACCTGCGCGAAAAGAGCGGGCTGGTATATTACGTGGATTCGCAATTCCAAGTCGGTCTGACGCGCGGAGTTTACCAGGTGAGTTACGCCTGCGACCCGCCCAATGTTTCCAAGGCGCGCGCGATCATCGTGGGCGATCTCCAGGCCGTGCGGACCAAACCGGTGACGCCGCACGAATTGCGCCAGGCGCAAATGCTGCTCCTGCGCGAAATTCCGCTTTCCGAATCGAGCGTCAATTACATCGCCCAAGGCTGGCTGGCGCGCTCGATTCTGGGGCTGCCGCTGGACGAGCCGGTCCGCGCGGCCCGCATTTATATGAAGCTCACCGCCCAAGATGTCCAGGCCGCCTTCGCCAAATGGCTGCGCCCCGGCGACCTGGTGGAAGTGACCCAGGGGCCGGCGCCACGGTAAACAAAGCCCAGGCCGTGGGCAACGCAAACCGGCGGTGGATCCGGCCGGCAGGGGGAGGCCGTGCTGCCTGGTCCCGCCGCAGCGGCGCTTGCTTCCCTTCGGGATTGAGCTTGAAAATGACGGGCGGAGTTGACCGCGCCATTTCCAGGACGTGCGAATCCCATTTGAAAACGGTCTTCGCTAGGCTATCCTGCCGGCGTGAACCATCTGGCCCACGCCAAGGCCGTCTTCGACATCGAACTGGCCGCGCTCAAAAAGGTGCGCGCCCAGCTCGACGGTGCGTTTGACGCGGCCGTTGAACTCCTGGTCGAAGCACTCGGGCGCCGCGGCAAAGTCATCGTTGTGGGCATCGGCAAGTCCGGCAACATCGGCCGCAAAATCGCCGCCACCCTCACCAGCACCGGCGCCACCAGCGTCGTCCTCGACAGCGTGGACGCCCTGCACGGCGATCTGGGGGTGGTCAGCGACGGCGATGCGGTCCTCACCTTGAGCTACTCCGGCGAGTCGGAGGAATTGCTGCATTTGCTGCCGGCCCTCCGGCGGTTTTCGGTCAAGATCATTTCGCTGACCGGCAACCTGAAATCGGCGCTGGCCCGGCACAGCGACGTTTCCCTGAGCGTCAAGGTTCCCCGCGAAGCCTGCCCCTTCAATCTGGCGCCCACGTCGTCCACGACGGCGATGCTGGTGATGGGCGACGCCCTGGCGATGGAGGTGTTGCGCGCGCGCGGCTTCAAACAAAGCGATTACGCGCGGTTGCACCCCGGCGGCGCCATCGGGCGCGCCATGCTGCTGCGCGTGCGCGACATTATGCGTTCGGGCGCGCGCAACGCCGTCGCCCACGAACATCAGTCGGTCAAGGAGGCGTTGCTGGTGATGACCCGCGCCAAGTCCGGCAGCCTGAGCGTCGTCAACGCCCGCGGCAAACTTGCCGGCGTGTTCACCGACGGCGACTTCCGCCGGGGAATCGCGGCCGATGAAAACCTGCTGGCGCGGCCGTTGAAGGACGTGATGACGCGCCATCCGGTCTGCATCCGGGACGACGCGCTGGCCGTGGAGGCGCTGAACGTTTTCAACCGGCGCAACATTGACGATTTGATCGTCGTCAACGCCCGGCGTGAGCCGGTCGGCCTGGTGGATTCACAGGACCTGCCCAAGCTCAAGATCATGTGAGGCCCGCCGGGGCGGCATTGACAGCCGGCGCGGAGACGATAGGATTTCCGCGTCGGCGCGTTCGTCTATCGGTTCAGGACACGGCCCTCTCAAGGCTGAAAGACGGGTTCGATTCCCGTACGCGCTACCAACCTCGATTTCGTCCAATGTTCTCAACGGTTTTTACATTTCGGAATTTTTCAAGACGCCAAGGCGAGGATAAAACCGAGAAATTTCAACAAAAAGCCGGAAGCGGGTTGCCCGGCTTCCGGTTGGCTGAATTCGCGCCGCTTTAGAACGACCAGTTCACAATCGGGAAACCCTTGGCGAGCTTGTGCGGGAACTCGTCGAACCACGGATTGCTGTTGACCACGTTGACCAGCCCGATCTGGACGCCGTTGAGTTTGTCGGCGTAGTTGACGACGCCGAATTGCAGGCCGTGGGTGTCCTGAGCGACGTTCACCAAGCCGGACTCCAGACCCTTGAAATAGCCCTCGTCGTAATTGACCCAGCCGTCCTGCCAGCCCAGGAAGCTCTTGGTGGTATGGTTGACCATCGCCCACTCAACGCCCGTGTAGGATTCGGCGTAGTTGTAGAGGAACGCCCAGCTAAACCCGCTGCTGTCGCCGGTGCTGCCGTTGACGAAACCGAGGTTGAAGGCGTGCTGCGGGTTCTCGCCCCAGATGTCCAGCGACACGGCGCTGATTTCGGTGGTCCGCGGATGCAGCGCGATGTCCGGGGTCAGGGCAAGCTGAAATCCAGCCGTCTCGACGGGTGGCGGAGCGGTTGACTGCGCGGCCTGCTGGGCATTGACGCCGACGGCCACAATGACGAGTGGCGCCACGATGAGAATTTTTTTCATAATTTGATTTGTTGGTTTTGGTTTTACCATTTCCGTCGTTTCTAAGCCAACGCTTTGGCAAATGCAAGCTAATTGGCGCGAATTTTCGCGGGAAAGCCGGCGGCACGAAATCCAGCCCCGTTGGTTTAAGTTCGCTCAGTTTTGGAGACAGCCAATGGCAGCGATTGTTGCCGCCCATCCCCAGCGCGGCCTAAAAAACGCTGGACACAATCGGGCGGCGGGCGTATTCCCCCGCGAAAGTGCGTCTGCCAGCAAGTGGCCACCACGACCAGTGTCGGTCGCAATAGTGGAGACCGGGCACCAGCAGGTCGCCCTCGGAAACATTGGCGGGCGTTAGTCGCTTATGCCGAAACTTGTGGCACCCTCTATCAACCTCTGCGGACGATTTCGTGACTGCCAGGGCAAATCTGGGTGACGAATATCCAACGCGTTCCCCCGTCATTCGGGCGAGGCGGTTTCCGTCTGCAAAGGCTGCAACGAATCACGCCGCTGGCACAACCGCAGAGCAAGCCGTGAAGAAAAGAGTCCCGTTTGTCCGCATCCATGACAGCGCCCGCACCCAGATGGCCGAAGCGTTCCTGAACCCAATCTGCGGCGACGTGTTTGAAGCGCACCGCGCGGGCCTCGAACCCGGCCAAGCGAGAACTGCCGCGCATCGGGCAGGTTTACAATTCCACGCCGTTGCTTCGGCAGATGTCGGCATAAACTTCGGCCAGCGGCTTGGGTCGGCGCGGCAGGTTTGCATCCGTAAAATCCACGGCGATCAGGCCGAACTTTTTCGTATAGCCGAACTGCCATTCAAAATTGTCCAGCAACGACCAGTAAAAGAATCCCCGCACGTTGACACCCGCCGCCATCGAGCGGTGCAACGCCGCAAGATAATCGCGCAAATCCTGTTCGCGGAATTCCTCGTCGTGGGATGCGGCGCCGTGTTCGGTGATGTAGATCGGCAGATGGAATTTTTGTTGCAGATAGGACAGTATTTTTTCGAGCCCTTCCGGGTAGCGTTCCACCATGTCGTCGCATACAAAGCCGAAATCCTTCAGTTGATTCATCGGAGTGCCGCCGGCCGGAACCATCGCCTGCAAATGATGGAAGCGCATGCGCCCGTAATAATTCAGGCCGATGAAGGTCGAAGCCTCGTATCGTCGGCCGCCAAGAAACGCATCCAAGACAAACTTGTTGAAACCGCAGTGGCAGGTGAATGCCAGGGCGCGATCCCACAATGAAAAGGTCTTGTAGGCGTGGAAAAACGACCAGTTTTTGGCGATGCCGACTTGCGGTTTGCGGCCCGCCCCGGCGGCGTGGCGAATGATCCGGCCCGCCCGTTCATGCGCCTGCGCCATGTTTTCAATCACCCTCCGGAATTGTCCCACCTGCCATTTCCGCTGCGGTGGGAAACCACCAAGCAAATAGGCGAGACACGCATAAGTGTCCGGCTCGTTGAACGTGTTCCAGAGAAAAATCTTGTCCTTGAACATGGCGGTGAGTTTGCGCACGTAATCCTCGAACGCGGCAACGGCAACGGCATTGGTCCAGCCGCCGATGGCGTTGAGCCACGGCGGATTGGAAAAATGATGCAGCACGACCATCGGCGTGATATGTGCCGCGCACAGGCGGTCAATCACGTCAACGTAGCGCGCCAATTCGTTCCGGTTCAACGGCGCGAAGGGCGCCGATTGCAGGCGTGACCATTCGAGGCCAAAGCGATAAGCGTTCACGCCGAGCTTGTGCATCCAGTCAATGTCTTCGCTGTAGCGATGGTAATGGTCGCACGCGATGCGGCAATTCCCTCCGTCCTGGGCGACAAAATCGGTCCACTCATTCTGAACGTGGCCTTCCACCTGTGTTGGCGAGGTGGCCGTGCCCCAGAGAAAGCCCGCGGGGAAAGTGAGCGCGTTTTCCCGTGTCATCTGAAAAATTTCAACCGGCGTCGCGGTTGAGGACTCGATAAATCCCCGCCACCATCCTGCAACCCAGTCGCCATGATTTAACGAACCACCTGCAATGGCAAACGGTCCTGGAAGTGATGGACGTTGCCGGCAGGCGAATCGGAACCGTGGCCCTTCTGGTTTGCCGTCGCGCCCTCAAAGTCGCGGTAGAGTGTGATGGCCACGTGCTCGTTTCTGCGAATGCAATCTTTGATGGCCTCGTAATCTTTCCGGGCATGAATCAGGGTCTTCCACGAATAGATATGTTTGGGCTTATGGAAGTCGCTGTTGGCGATGAACGGCAGGCGCTTGAGGCCGATGTCGTTGAAGATGTTGTTGCGGTTGGCGATCTCCCAGGCGTCCAGCAGCGGCGCGAACTGTTCCTGGTTTTCCCAGAGATAAAGCGTGTTTCGGCCCCACTCGCTTTTCATGATGTGCGGGTGCGAGGCGACGGCCAGTCCGCCCTGCCCGTGGATTTTTTCGATGATTGCCCGAATGTCCAAGGACGGGTCCACCGGCGCCTTCAAGTCAATGCCGAGCAGGTGGGCGGAAGTCTTGCGCGTGTAGCCGTCCTTGTTGAACTCGATGCCGGTCATCACGAGCATTTTATAGCGGCGCCAGGCGCGCTGGCGCTCGCGCTCGATGACGGCGAAGTATTCGCCGACCTGCCCTTGTGCCAGCGTCATGTTCGTCAGCTCGGACAGTTTTCCCAGCAACCGTTTCGGGTCGGCCAGATGGTCGGTGACGCAGATGCAGTCGAATCCCCGTTCACCGTAGAAATCAACGACCTCCGGCACGCTCAATTTGCCGTCGGAATAATTCGTGTGGATGTGAAAGTCGCAGAGCAACATTTGCGCGCCGCCGCTTCCGTTTGGGAAGGACGGAGGCCGCATGACGCGCGCCGGCGCGGTTTCAAACAGTTGCACTGGTTTGCGAACCGGGGAATCCCTTTGAGATTCCTCCAAAATGAGTTCGGCGATTTTCAGCGCGGCGTCGGGACGGCTGATCTTCTTGAGGTTCTTCCTCCATTCGCTCCAAAGCGACGCGCGCTTCGCGAAAGCCAGCTCGACGGCTTCGGCAATTTCCTTGTTCTTTTCCACGACGGCGCCGAGATTGAACTTTTCGATCAACTGGGCGTTGCCTTCCTCCTGGCCGGGGATGACCTGGTTGACGATCATCGGACAGCGCGCGGCGATGGCTTCCTGCACGGTCGCGCCGCCGGCTTTGCTGATGACCAAGTGGTGCGACATCATCAGTTCCGGCATCTGGTTCGTCCAGCCGAGCACCTTCACCCGGCCGCCGCAATCCCGCGTGCGCTCGATGATTCTGGCGCGCAACTCCGCATCGCGTCCGACGGAGACGGTCAGATGCACGTTGTCCAGTTCGAGCAGGCGGTCAATGGCCTTGCCGGCTTTTTTCTTGCCGGTGTTGATGAGGTAAAGCACACGGCGCGGCTCCTCGCTGACGGGCAAGGGCAACTCCATCAAAGTGCTGGCAAACACGGGGCTGACCGGGAACCCGAGAACCCTGATTTGCTTTTCGGGCACGCCGCCCCGGCGCAGGGCGTCGGCCGTCGCGTCGTTGGCCACACAGAAGAAATCACTCGGCGCGCGGAACCAGGCGGAGTTGATGGTGATGGAATCGGTGACGATGGTAATGAGCGGAAACGGGCGTTCTGGATGGCCGCGGACAATTTTGCGGATGACGTGCGCATAAATCGGATACGTCGAGACGACGCAATCGGGCTGCGTTTCGGCCAGGACTTTTTCGAGCATTTCCTGCAGCCGCGGGAAATGACCCAGATGTTTGTCGAGGAGCGGATTCTCCAACAGGGAATAAAACTGCCCCCACAGCTTCGGCGTGTATTGCACCAAACCCAGGTAGGTCTTCCGGGCGAGCGTGTTGAAGATGCCATAGCTGCCGGCGAACAGGTCGAGCACCTCGGCCCGGGCGTCTTCGTCGGCCAGTTCAATCGCGTCGCGCAAGTTGCGGGCGGCGGCGTTATGCCCCTCGCCAAATCCAGCCGTCAGAATGAGAATTTTTTTCATAGGCGGACGTGAAAATCCTACCTCAGACATGTTACTAAAAGGTGACAAGCCGGTGAAGTTTTATCCACACTCACCATGCGATGGGCAGTCGGCCCTCTCATCGTGCTCGAACACCGGCCTCGCGCGTGGCGGACGTTTCAGCTTGACGAGGCTTTTCGCCGTCCCCACTCGGCAGGCGTCATGCCGAAGCGCTTTTTAAATTGGGCGTGGAAAAGGCCCAGATGACGGTAGCCGCTTCCCGAGGCGATGTCGCTGATTTTGCCGGTCGGATCAGCCAGGAGCCGGCAGGCACGCTGGAGCCGCAATTCGATTTGGTGCTGGCGAAACGACATCCCAAACCTCCGGTGGAAGAGCTGGCAAAAATGGCGCGCGCTACAGTGCAGTTGGCGCGCCAATTCTGCCGATGAGCAATTCAGCCATTCGGCTTCGGGCATCTGTTCGACCAACCGGCGGAATCGGTCGCGCAATGGCTTTTCGCCGGTCGCGGCCGGAGCCGGCTCGCCAAGCAGGCCGGCAATTCCTTCCGCCCAAAGCTGAAGCAACGCGCAACGCACCCTCAATCTTTCCCCGCCGGGCTGTTCAACCAGCCGCGCAAATCTGCGTCCGTTCAGGTCGTCCGCCTTAAAAAAGAAAATCGGGGACGGGTGGCCCTGGAGGATTTTGAGGCGCTGGCTCTCGGCGACAGTCAGCAGGCCGTTCAGCAATTCGGGCTGTATCTGACAGAATTGCAAGCGCAGCAAACCAAGCTGGCTGGCCCGGATGGCGACCCGGGTCGTATGAGGCGCCATAAGCCCATCACCTGCGTGCAGTTCGCAGGTGGCTCCTTGGTGCAGACAGTAGCCGGAACCTTCCGCAATCCGGGCGAGTGTCCACCCCCAACTTGGAGGCGACCACTCGGCGGCGGGGGCCAGTGTCGAATCCTGAATAATCAGCGGGCGCGCAAAAGCCATCCATGTCAACTCTAGGAGGCTGGGGTGACCGCTCCACGTCACTTTTGTCACATTTTTGAAAACACGCCGCCGGACGTGGATTGGCAAATCGGTGCGGATGACCGGAAAAATCTTCCAACATCGGCAATGCCTTTGCTGAGGTCCGCTCCAAGTCTGGAACCCCGGGCTGTTGAAAGTTCACCGATTTGTAACCAATGCCGGCGTGCGGTTCACCTATATTCAGTCCATGTGACCGTTTGTGAACCAGACGCCAAAAGATTCTCGAGTTGGGATTCGGGCCGCCTAAATGGCCCGGCCCGGCCATTGTCATCAAGCAAATTGAAACAAGGTTATGATTATTTATCCGCTGTTCGCCTCCGCCAACGCGCTCCAGTTCGCCTTCGAGAAAGCGACCCCCGAAGGCAAGTTGACCATCGCCGCGTTGCTTGTCCTTTCCATGTTCAGTTGGACGATCATCATCACCAAGATGAGGCAGTTGTTGATCGCCCGGAAGGCCGCCCGAAGGTTTTTCGCCGCCTACCATTCCACCCGGGATCCGCTGGACATCAAGCGCAAGGGCGAGGAATTCGACGGCGCGCCTGCCTACGAACTCTACATCCGCGCGGCGGACGAACTGGCGTATCACCTGGAAAACAAGCCGGTGGAAGTCCGGGCCGAATTGCCGTCGGACGGCGGGGAAGGTGACGAGGCCCGCCCGAGGCGGGCAGGCCGGCGGAAGATCAGCCTCCATTCCTTCGAGGCCATCAAGGTGGTCATGGAAGAAGCGGCGGCCGCGCAGGCCATGGCGCTGGAGAAGGGGATGATCGTTCTGTCCACGGCCGTCGCCGGCGGACCGTTCATCGGGCTGCTGGGCACCGTCTGGGGCGTCATGGCCACCTTCGCGGGTATTGCCAGGGAAAACCAGGCCAGCCTGACCGCCATGGCTCCCGGCGTGGCCGCCGCATTGATCGCGACCGTCACGGGCCTGCTGGTCGCCATTCCCGCGATGTTTGCCTACAACTTCATGGTCACGACCATCCGCCATATCACCCAGCAACTGGACGGCTTTGCGGCGCGGTATGCGACGCAGATCGGACACGCCTACGTGGACAACCGCGATCTGGAGGACAAGATCGCGGACGCGTTGAAACGTTGTGAGCAGCCCGCCGGCTTCTAACACGGGCGCCCGGCCATGAAAAAGTGTTCGCGGAGCGCGCATCATTCGCTGACGGAATTGAACATCACGCCCCTGCTGGACCTGGCGTTCGTGCTGCTGGTCATCTTCATCATCACCACCATTCCGCCGGTCAAGAAGATGGACCTCAAGCTGCCCGACGCCTCGAAGCACGAGAAGAATCCGCCGCGCAAGGCCACTTACATTTCGGTCCAGGCCGACGGGAATTTGTATCTGAACCGCGAGGAACTCAGGATGGGCGACCTGTTACAAACGCTCGTGGGTCTACGCATGGATGATCCGGACTTGAACGTCATTGTGCGCGGCGACGCCAGGACGAAATACAAGGACATCCGCCACGTGCTGGACATTTGCCAGCAGGCCAACGTGCCGAAAGTGGATTTGGCCACCGAAATCGCCAAGTGACATGCTGCCGCAAACCCAGCCGCGCAAGAAACGAAACTCGTCGAAGGTCAACCTGGCCATCTCGTTCGCCTTCCACGCGCTGCTGGTGCTGGCGGTCGTTTATTTTGCGGCGCGCGAAGGGTTCCTGGGCAAAAAAATCCAGAAGATTTCCGTGCAGATGATCAAGGAAAAACCGCCGGAAAAACCCAAACCGCCAGCAAAACCCAAGCCACAGCCGCCCAAGATTGCGGAAACACCCAAGCCGCAGGCGCCCAACGTCGTCGAGACCACGAAGCCGGTCCAGGCGCCAGCTCCGGTCGCGCCGCCGGTGGTCGCGCCGCCGAACAATGAATTGCCGGCTTTCCAGTTCAGCGGGGGCAAGGCGGTGGACACCGAATCCGATCCCATTCAGCTTTACAAGGGCTACATGGAATTTGTCTTGCGCGAAAAATGGGACCGGCCGGACAACCTGGACGACGCCGATTACGTCGCCGAGGTGCGCGTGCATGTGGACAAAGAAGGCGACTTGAGCCAGCCGGTCTGGCTTAAAGGCTCCGGCAACGCCCAGTGGGACGACTCCGTCAAGGAGGTTTTTCAAATCGTTAAAGACATCGGCCGCCCGCCGCCGACCAATTTCCCGCCGCAGGTGACCGTCCGGTTTGACACGGTGGAAGAAACCGAACCGGTGTTCCAATGAAGAAAATCTCCAGTTCCCATCACAGCACGTTGAGCGAGTTGAACATCACGCCGCTGCTGGATCTGGTCTTCGTGCTGCTGGTGATTTTCATCATCACCACGCCCCAGTTGATGAACAACCTGGAGATCAATCTGCCCTCCGGCAAACCGCCGCCACACAAACCCAGCCAGCCGAAAATCAACAAGATCACGGTGGCCGCTGACGGCCGGATCACCCTTGACGGCGAGACGGTCACGACGGCGCAGCTCAAGGACCGGCTCAAGCAGATCCAGGCGGAGGACCCCAATCTGGCGGTGGTGGTCAACGGCGCGGACCAGGTGGATTATCAGCACATGGTCAACGTGCTCGACGTGCTCCAACAACTCGGTATTGAAAAGGTCGGGCTGGCCACGCAGGAGGCGGCCGCGCCCTGAACCGGGCGCGGTTCAAAACTTGAACGTCAGGTCCACCTGGTAGAGGTCGAACGAATTGATGGGATTGATCCACGGGAGGTCCTGATTGCTCCCGCCGTTGCCCAGCAGATCGTTGATGCGGCTGGCGTGGCCGTAGCGGACGGTCGCGATCAAATTGTCGGTGAAGCCGTAAGCCAGCGCCACATAAATGCCCTCCAGATTTTCGCGTCCCTCGAAGATGTCCGAATCAATCAGGTTGGGGTCCAGTGCGTATTGCTCGACGTGCTGCCAGTAGGTCTTGAATTCCCAGGCGCCCTTGCGCGCCGTGGCGCCGGAAATCAGGCCGCAGCCTCCGGGACTGGCGAGGTCAAAACCGATTTGATAGGCCTTCACGTCGTTCTTCTGCGGGGAAAAGGGAGAAGCGCTTGCTTGGGCGGCGCCATGAGTCGCTGCATAAGCCAAAAGGGTTGTGTAGGCGGCGGCGGCGTCCTCGGCCCGCTTTGCGCCTTCAAGATTGTATGCAAAGTCGCCAAACATGCGCGCGTCCAACTTCCAGAGCTTGAAGTCCAATTCAAACGGAAGTTCCACCACCAAGAGATGATTGAGGCCAACCTGGTTGAAGGGGAAACTCAAGCTGCCATATCCGGGGGCGGAAGAACTGAAGTCCTGGCCCGCGGCGTATCCGCTGTAGCCCGGGGCGTATGTATTGGCCGGTTCCAGCAAATAGGCGCCCTCGCCAACATACGGATCCCCAAAATAGGGCGATAGGGCGGATAAAGGCTGATTGTTTTGATTCATACTCCGCTGCAACCCCAGATACTGATAGACCGTGGCCGCGACTTTCGCGGAGACGTTGGTGGTAAAGTGGTATTGCAGGCCGGCCTGCCACGCCAGTTGAAAAATGCTGTCCAAATTCTGCGTTTGTCCAGAACCGAGGCCCAGGAGGCCGAAGTTGCCGGAAACGGACCTTTGGGCAAATGTCGCGTAAATAAGTTGTCCGAACGTAGCAAAGAAATCCGCCGGCCCGATCGTGTATTTGAAGCGTTCCGCCGCGCCTTCAGGATCGAGGTCTGGGTCCCATACCATTGGCGTGGTGTAGAGCGGGTTGGGCATCTTGCCCAAGGTGAGGTCCACCCACGGCCATGGCCGCCAGCCGAGGTAGGCCTGGCCGACGTTGATGCCCGCCGTGGATTTGCCAAAGGGACCCTGATAGGCGGCGCTGCTGGAGGAGGTTCCAAACGAAACCCATGCGGATCGCGGATTGTCTCCGGTGTCCACCCGCACACCGTAGTAAAAGTCGTCGAACAAATCCCCGCGCAGCCCCACTCTCACCGAGTAACGAAATCGTTGTAGATCAAGGCTATTGCCCGCGGGGTCGTCCGCCGACCGATCTTCGTAGCGCAGGCGGACGTCGCCGAACAGTTCCACGTCCTTGAGGGCCTTGCTGATTTTCCACTTGGACTCTGGCAGCGGCGGCATCTGCATTTCGTTGGTGCGGAGCGCCTCGGCTTCGGCCTTGACCTTGTCCGCTTCCTGCTGGGTGACAAAGCCTTTCTGGACAAACAAATCAAGAATCAGATCGGAAGGCTGCTCGTTCGTCCCCAAGGCCGCGGCCCCGATGGCTGGCGCCATGCAGATCGCCATCCACCACGCTTTGCCGCGCACCAAGTTCAAAATTTGCACGCTGCGGAGTCTGTAAATTCCAGGTCACGGACGAATGACTCCTTCGTTACATAATGGTTAAAAGCACAATCACCATTGGAGAACCCGATAGAAGCGACAGGACGAGGAAGCCGGCTGATCCGTGAACCGCGTCTCTCCGCCGGTGCCGGCCTGGAGTGGCAACGCCTGCCAAGCATTTTCCCCGAGCGCATCTTTGAATTCAAGCTGATAGACCCGGCCATTCCGGGTAGGCAGCACCACGCTGAACCCGTTGGTTCCGAGGCCCGCTTGAACCAGCGCCGCTCGCAGGATCGGCGGCGCGGTTCCCGCCAGGGCGAGACTGTGTATGGTCCCGGCGGCAATCTGAATCACGTTTGTCAAACCGGCCGGGACGATGTTTTGGCCGAAATCCACGTTGGTATCGGAGCCGATGCCGGCGCCCCAAGCCACCACGGTTCCGTCGCGTTTGAGCGCCAGATTGTGCCACCCACCCGCCGCGATGGCGACGACGTTGCTCAAATCGGCGGGAACATTAGTCTGACCAAAGTTGTTCGCTCCCCAGGCAACGACCGTGCCGTCGGCTTTCAAGGCGAGGTTGTGGGCGGCCCCGGCGGCAATCGCCACCACGTTGCTTAACCCGGCGGGGATGTTCGTGCCGCCGGAATCGCCATCCCCCCACGCAAACAAGGCGCCGTCGGACTCCAGCACCAAGTTATGATAGCCGCCTGCCGCGATGGCCACGACATTGGAAACGCCGGCGGGAACGGTTCCCTGGCCATAATCCGCCGCGCCCGTCCCGCCCCAGGCAACCAAGGTGCCGTCGGCTTTCAAGGCCAGCGTGTGGTAAAAGCCGCACGCAACGGCGACCACGTTGTTTAGATTCGTCGGGACATCCGTTTGGTCATATTCGATGTTCCCCTCCGCAACGACCGTGCCGTCGGCGCGAAGCGCGACGCTGTGAACGTAACCGCAGGCAATGGCCAGGTAATGATTGGTGGCGGGGAAGTCAATCTGCCCGTCGAAATCGGCGCCCCAACCTTCCAGCGTGCCGTCGGCTTTCAAAGCCAGACTGTGCCCCCAGCCTCCCGCCACAAGGACGGCGTTGGTCAAGTCAGACGGAACGATGGATTGCCCCACGTCATTGTAATCGCGTTCCGGAGCGACGGTTGTCCCGGCGCCCCAGGCCGCGACATGATTTCCCCCGCAAGCCCTCCATCCCCACGAGAACGAAGCTGCCAGGAACACGATCCTTGCGAACAGCCGGCCTGCGCCCCCTCCCCGCGCAAATCGGAATCTTCTCATCGCGCCCATAGCCATAGTTGTCGCGCTCGGAATCTGTCAAACAAGTTCGCGGCGGCCCGTGTGACAAATCGGTTACGGAAACACCGCGGAGCCGTTTCAAGTCCGCGGAAAGAGCCGCTCCCAGGGGCCAATGGGACGGCTGGCGGCACAGAATTTTCGACTGACAAAGTTACCTTCCTGCGACAAATCGCCGCAAATTTCCCAGACGCGGTCGAAAATCCCATTAAGCCAAAGGCAAACAACGACTTACAATTTCCGCTTCCAAGTCTCAAAATTGACAGGGCGTGTCCTCTAACATGAAGAACGGCCGTGTCGAGGTTTGATACAGTGCCTTTCGCAAAGCTACTTTGTGGAAACGCACAAGTGAGCCGGAAAACATCAACCAAACAGCAAAAGAGGTAATAATTATATGAAACGATTAACCAAAGCAGCCACACTCGCTGCGGGTGCGGCCCTGGCTTTCCAAGCGGCGCACGCCGGCAGCTTCGTCAACGACGACCTTTATCTCGGCTTTGATACCGCCACCGCAACCAGAGACTATATTATTGACCTGGGCCAGCCGGGTGTGGTCGGGGCGGGAGGTTCCTCGGTGGCGGACCTCACCGGCGACTTCTCGCTCAGCACTTTTGATTCGATCTTTAACGCCACCAACGGCGTCAATCTGGGGGTGGTCGGCGGCAACCCCACCTTTGGCAGTTACGACCTCTATACCACGGAACTGCGCAGCGGCGGACCTGGCAATCCGGCGATTGCGGGGTCTCCCGACCTGAGCGGCGACAGCCACAGTTCGGGTTCCTTGAGTTATGACGTGGGCGCCATTGACGCCATGGGACCCAACCTGCCCGCCGCCGGGACGGGCGTGGCGGATCTGAACAAGTCGTTTTACAACAACATTGCCCCCACCTTCACGGCCTCGACCTTCTACGGCGCGTCGGGCATCAATCCGTTGGGAGCGCTGGACAACACGGGCGTTATTTACCTGGACCTCTGGCATGCGACCACCAGCAGTCCCTTCGCTTATCTCGGTTACTTCACGCTCAACGTGGACTCCAGCTTGACGTTCACACCTGCCGCCGCTCCGATTCCCGAGCCGGCCACTTTGGGAATTTTTGCCCTCGCAGGATTGGTGTGTCTCCTGTTCCGCCACTCGTTCAAACGCAAGCTTGCCTAAGCTGAACTTAAACACACGTTTCCTGCGAAAAACCAAAATATCAAAAAACAATCAAAAACAGTCAACAAGATGAACAAAATTATGGAAATCAACGCCTCAATCACCGCCGCGCTGCTCGCCTTGGGAATCGCCTCCCAGGCTGGCGCGCAAAACGTCGTCTATCTGACCGGTTCGACGGCATTCCGCTCCACGGTGGACGCCGCATTGAATACTCCCGGAGTGGTCTTTGACACCGGCACCACCATTAGCTACGTCGCGTATGGCAATGCCAACTTCGCCAACGCCAACTTTCTGGTCTTCTTTGGCATGATCAGCAACACGCCCACCTACATTGACTGCGCCTGGAGCGGTTCGGAGGCCGGCATCGCCTCGGCTTCCGACGTCACCATTGAAAACACGGATCGAAACGGCAATCCCATCCCGCTGGCCGGTTCGCCTGAAAAATGGCTTGACGTCAGCGCGGTCACGCTGAATGACAGTGCCTACTCCACCAATCCCCCCGCCAATCTGTTTGAATCCACCAGCCACGGCGCCGATCTGGCCCAGGCGGACACGTCGCAGGCGGTTTCCCTGACGCCCGCCGTGGCCGGCACCTCCACGGAATTGCATGACTTTGGCTCCGAAGGGGTGGTCACCTTCACCTGGTGCAAAAACGCCCAGACTTCTCCCACGCACGAGTGGAATGATTTCACCAACATCAGCATCGAACAGGCCTTTATCGCACTCGGCGGCCCCCAACCTGTCGGCTTTTTCACAGGCAACACGAATGATGATGACATGATGGTCTATATGGTCGGACGCAACAAAGGCTCCGGCACCCGCGCCAACACCCTGTCCGACACCGGCTATGGCACTACCCGGAATGTGCAGCAGTTCTCCGTGGGCCTGGGCATTGAAGAGCCGGCCACCGGCACTTTGATCCTGACCAATGAGAGCAACAACGGTTATGAAAGCGGCGGCGGCGTGGGCGCGGCTTTGGCAATCCCCGGCAGTTGCCAGCAGACCGATCCGTTCCCCAATGCCTTCGGCGGCCAAAATCCCGGCTGGATTGCCATCGGTTATATCAGCCCATCCGATGCAATCAGTCACGGCCTGACGATTGCGAACGGCAATTGGCTGGGTGAAGACGGCGTGATGGAATCCGACGGCGCCATCGAAAACGGCCAGTATTCCTTCTGGGGTCACGAGCATCTGTATGGCAAATACGGCATCAGCGGCTACCAGTTCACCGCGGGCAACAACATCTTTAATGGGGTCCAGTCCTATCTCGCTAACGTCAACAAGTGGGGAAGCGATCCCACCGCCCATGATCCCGGCATCGCTTACAAGTACATGAACTGCGTCAAGAGCAGCGACGTGGCTTATCCTGTTTGGAGCGGGCAGCTTGGATACTGATCGGACAACGGTGAA
>JAGWMQ010000031.1 GCA_028873125.1 Verrucomicrobiota bacterium
CCGGCCCGCGGCTCCAACCGGGGCCGGACTTGTGCTGCGGTGATGCCTTCGCAAGCCATGGTCCAAAGCGATAAACTCGCCACCCTTTCGGCCGTCAGGCCGCCATTTTCATTCCCCATTGTGCCTATGCACATGACTCAACCTGGCTCAATCGGACCCAACCCATTGTGGTTTGGCTTGACGTAACTTGCCAAGGTGTTGTGGTTGGTTGAGTCATGTGCATAGCCCTATTCCCCATTTACCCGCGAATTCTCCTACACAGCCTCCAAACCGTAGTGCGCCGCGGTCATCGCGGCCTCCCACTTGGAGCCTTCGGCCAATTCGCCGTCGCCGAGCAGGGTGACCACGCGATACGGCGCGCCGTCCATTTTACCGGCCAGCGCCATGCCGGTGGAAATCGGCAGGCCGTGGCCGAGCGCGCCGGTGTTCATTTCGACGCCCGGAACGTGGCGCGTGGGATGACCCGTAAAATGCGATTGATAACGGCAGATCGTTTGCAACCCGGCTTCCAGAAAAAATCCGCGGTCGGCGAGCACGACATACAGCGCCTCCACCGAGTGGCCTTTGCTCTGGACGTAACGGTCGCGGTGCGGATGGGAAAAAGTTTTCGGCGACACGTTGAGGATGCGGTTGTACAGCACGTTCAAGATGTCGAGGCAGGACAAGCCGCCGCCGGTGTGGCCGGCCCCGGCATGAAAGACCGCCTCCAGCAACTTCCGGCGCAGGCGCACCGATTTGAGTTCAAGTTCACAATCCGAGAACGCGGCGGTCTCCATATCAATCTCGCGGAGCGTTGTGATGATGGACGTCCCAGCCCAAATAATTCCCGAACGCCTCGGCCAGGACCGCGGCGGAGCGGGACTGCGTCATCACGACGTGATGCTCGAAGCCGTTTTTGCAGACGTGCCGCATGAGCCTTTGCAGATGCGGGATCTTGGCGACGGCGCGGTTGCCGAAGGTGTCCAGCGGGTCGTTGGTGAGTTCGCCTTCGCCGACGTAGGCGCGGATGCAGCCGTCGGCGTCGGCGGTCGTGACGCGGCCAAACGTCAGCGGCCCGGCGGCGGTGCGGCCTTCCAACGCGCCGTAGGTGCTTTCAACGCCGAGGATGCTGCCGAGGATCGGCGCGTTGGCGATTTTGATGTCCGGCAGAAATGATTTCGCCCAGTTGCCGCAATGGAACAGCACGCACTTGTCGTCGTCGTCCGCGTAATTGTTGTTCCAATCCACCAGGGCGGCAGGGGTGCCGCCGGCGAGTTGCATGGCATACATCGTCAGCACGCCGGTCACGTCCACTTCGCAGGCGCTGGGGAGGAATTTCTCGCTCATCATGCTCATCAGCGTGCAGACGTTGCAGCCAAAGTTCTGCTGCACCGAGGTCCAGCACTGGATGGCCGTGGCGTCAATCGCGTTGGCCTCCATCCACTCCGTCAGGATGACGCCGAGCCGGGCCATTTGCAGGAGCTTTTCCGGCGGCATGCCGGGCGCCGGCGCATAGCCTTGAATCTCGGCCAGCTTGTCCCTCACGGCCGCGGCGCCGGCATCCAGTTTGGCCGCCCGCGCCAGGAATTCCGAAAGGTCAACCGTCGTAACGCTGATGCCGTGACGCTCGAGCATCTTCTCCGAGTAGCGCACGGTGTTGAAGGCGCCGGGCCGCGCCCCCACCGCGCCGAGGCGGACGCCGCGCAGGCCGTTCACCAAGCGGCAAACACCGAGAAAAGCCTGCAGATCGCCCGCGAAACTCGCCGACCCCGGATGGCAGACGTGCTTCGAGGTGAGCGTAAACTTGATGCCGGCCTGGACGAGGTTATTGCTGACGGAGATCTTGCCGCAATAGGCGTCACGGCGCCGCGCGGGCGAAAGCCGCTTCAATTCGTCGGGATAGCCTTGAATCAACACCGGCACATTGAGCTTCGAAATTTTCAGAGTCTCTGCGACGCCCTTTTCATCGCCGAAATTGGGCAGACAGACGAGCACGCCGTCAATCTCATCGGCGTGCCGGCGGAACAACTCCGCGCAACGCCGGACGTCGGCGTGGGTCTCCACGCCTCCCGACTTCGAATCCGTTTCGCCAAGCTGGACAGCGCGCAAGCCGAGTTGTTCGAACACTCCGGCGATGTCCGCGCGCGCCTCGCTCACCAGCGCGTCGGAGAAAAAGTCCCGGTTGCCGAAAATGTCGCCGAGCGTCGGGGCTTTGTCTCTGACGGTCTTCATGGTTCGTTTTGAAAAGGCGAAGCCAGAATCGGCCCGCCTCGCACTGATGCAAGCCGTTTTTGGCGTCCGACGGCCAGGCTGTCAGTTTTGACAAATCATCTGGCGGTTTTGAAATGACGCCGCCGTCCCGCGCGAACAGGAACCCGCCGGGCCTGCGGCGAATCGTCGCCTTGCGGCGATGAGCGCGGGTCAAGCCTGGGCGTCTGGACGTTTTGTCTTGAAAGCGGACGACGACCGCGAAAGACTTTCCAAATGCATTCCACGCCGGACCGAATCACCAGGCTCCGATCGCCGCTGAAAATCATCGTGGCCTGCCTCCTGTCGGTCCTTTGGCAGACCCGGGATAGCTCCGCCCGCGATCTGGTGCTGTGGTATCAGCAGCCGGTGGAAGGCGCGTTGCACGAGCCGTCCCTGACAAACGCCGGTCCATCGCTTCTGCGCCTGGGTGGCGGCAAGGCGTCTCCTTTCATCAATGAGGCGTTGCCCGTCGGCAACGGCCGCCTCGGCGGCTTGATTGCCGGCGGCGTGGAGCGCGAACGGATCGTGGTGGATGAGGACAGCCTCTGGACGGGCGATGAAAATCCCTCGGGCAATTATGACACGATGGGCGCCTACCAGTATTTGGGCAACGTGCTGGTCCATTTGGCGGGGCAGACCAACTTCGCCGACTACCGGCGTGGGATCGACCTCGCCGACGCACTGGCGCACGTGCGTTACGAGGAGGGCGGCGTGAAATATCGGCGCGAATTCTTTTGCAGTCATCCCGCGAATGTCCTGGTGGCGCGCTTCACGGCGGACAAACCGCGTGTTTATTCCGGCAGCATTGAACTGAACGATTCCCACGGCGCGCCCACTGCCCCGAGCGGCAACCGGCTGCGCGCTTCCGGCCGGTTGGACAACGGCCTGGAATACGAATGGCAGTTGGCCGTCTTGCACCAGGGCGGCTCGATCCAAACCAGCGGCGCGACGTTGGAATTCAAGCATTGCAACTCACTCACACTGATGATCGCCGCCGGCACGGACTACGCGATGGATTATGCCGCGCACTACCGCGGCGCCGACCCGCATGCGCGTGTGACCGGGGCGCTGGAGGCCGCCGCGCGAAAAAGCTACCGCGCGCTGCGCACCAACCACATCCACGATTACCAGTCCCTCTTCGACCGCGTCTCGCTCGATTTGGGCAACTCCTCCGCCGCACAGCGCGCCCTGCCCACCGACGAGCGCAAGCTGGCGGCGGCCGCGACCGTTGATCCCGGCCTGGAGGCGCTGCTTTTTCAATACGGCCGCAACCTGCTCATCTCCTGCTCGCGCCCCGGCGGCTTGCCGGCGAATCTGCAAGGACTTTGGAACGACAGCAACAAGCCGCCCTGGCATTCCGACTACCATGTGAACATCAACGTGGAAATGAATTATTGGCCGTCCGAAGTGGCCAACCTTTCCGAATGCCGGCTGCCGCTCCTGAACCTCATTCGCAGCCAGCTCCCGGCCTGGCGCAAGGCCACCGACGCCTCGCCCGAATTCAAGACGCCTGCCGGCACGAGGACCACGCGCGGCTGGGCCATCCGCACCTCGCACAACATCTTTGGCGGCATGGGCTGGAAGTGGGACAAGACGGCCAATGCCTGGTATTGCCACGGGTTCTGGGAGCATTACGCCTACACCGGCGACACGAATTTTCTAAAAGCCACCGCCTATCCGGTGCTGAAGGAAACCAGCGAATTTTGGGAGGACCACTTGAAAACCCTGCCCGACGGCAGACTCGTCGTGCCTGACGGCTGGTCTCCTGAACATGGCCCGGTCCAGGACGGCGTCAGCTACAACCAGGAATGGGTCTGGGACCTTTTCGACCACACCGTTCGTGCCGCCGAGGTGTTGGACGTGGATCCGGCGTTCCGCCAAAAACTCGCCGCGATGCAGGCCCGTCTCGCCACGCCCGGCATTGGCAGTTGGGGCCAGTTGCTGGAGTGGATGCATGAATTGCACGATCCGAAACACCCGGAACTCGACACCCCCAACGACCATCACCGCCACACCTCGCATCTGGTCGCGGTCTATCCCGGACATGAAATCAGCGTCACGCATACTCCCAGGCTGGCGGCGGCCGCCAAGGTGTCGCTGGACGCGCGCGGCATCGCGCCGGGCAGTGACGTGCGCGAATGGTCGTTCGCCTGGCGCGCCGCGCTTTACGCCCGGCTGCATGACGCCGCGCAGGCGCACGAGATGTTGCAACAATTGTTTTCCGCGCGGAACACCTGCCCCAACTTCTTCGGGCTGTGTCCGCCGATGCAGATTGACGGCAATTTCGGCATCACCGCCGGCGTCGCCGAGATGCTGCTGCAAAGTCATCTGATCGTGGCGGAAAATTCCGGCGTGCGCGCGGAAATCGAATTGCTGCCGGCCCTGCCCGCCGCCTGGCCCGACGGTTCGATAAAGGGACTCCGCGCCCGCGGCGGTTTCACCGTGGACATGGAATGGCAGGAGGACAAGCTGCTCGCCGCCACCATTCATTCGTTGGACGGCAATCCCTGCGAACTGCGCTACGGCCAGGCTACTCACGCCTTGAATCTGGCGAAGGGCCGGACGTTTCGATGGAACGGACGTTGACCGTGAACTTCATCGAGAAGCAGGCCATCCGCTGCCGAAGCGCATCAGCATTCGATCGCCCGGGCCATGCCACGTGCCCATCAAGCACCTCCTGGCGGCTGAAGGTCATTTTTCACAAATGAATTGTCAGTTTTCGGATTCCGGTTTTTCGTCGAATGCTCTCTATTCAAGCACAATTCTGTTTGTTCCCATGAGCCGTCCATTTTGGCGGTTGCTGGCCGCCTCGCTATTGACACTTGGCGCCGCGCACAATGCCGCGGCGGCCAAACGTGTGCCGCCGGTCTTGTGGTACACCCGGCCGGCGGTGGAATGGACGGAGGCCCTCCCCATCGGCAATGGCCGGCTGGGGGCGATGATTTTCGGCGGCGTGCCGGACGAACGCATCCAGTTCAACGAGGACACGCTTTGGACCGGCCAGCCGCACGATTACGTCCGCGCCGGCGCCCGCGATCATCTCGCCGAAATCCGGAAACTGTTGTTCGCCGGGAAAGCCGGGGCGGCCGGGGACATTGCGCGGAAATATTTTCTCAGTGATCCGGTCAGGCAGAAGGCCTACCAGCCGTTTGGCGACCTCCATTTTCACGTCGGCGGCGACACCAACATCGCCGCCTATCGCCGCGAATTGGACCTCGATTCGGCCGTCGCCCGCGTCACCTATCATGCTCATGGCGTGACTTACCGCCGCGTCGCCTTCGCCAGCCACCCGGACCAGGTGATTGTCCTGCGGTTCACGGCCGACAAACCCGGCCACATCAACTTCACGCTCCGAATTGACAGCCCGCAAACGAATTCCCAGACCCGGGCCATTTCCGCGGACACCCTGGCGCTGACCGGACAGGTTGAAACCGGCGGACTGCGCTTTGAATCACGGGTGCGCGTGCTCGCGGACGGCGGTCAAACCAGCGCCAACGGCGATCTCCTCAGCGTCAGCAACGCCGATGCCGCCACGGTGCTTTTAGTGGCAGCCACCAGCTTCAAAACTTTCCAAGACATCAGCGGCCATCCCGGCCGACGCTGCGCCCGCATCCTGGCCCGGCTGGAGCATGAGAGTTACGAAACGCTGCTGGCCCGGCATCTGGCCGATTATCGCCGGCTCTTTGACCGCGTACAGCTTGACCTTGGCCACGTTGGCCCCCTCGAACTGCCGACGGACCAGCGTCTCAAGTTGATCAAGGTCCACGGCTTGGAGGGCGACCCCGCGCTGACCGCTCTGTATTTTCAATACAGCCGTTATCTGCTCATTGCCAGCAGCCGCCCGGGCGGCCAGGCGGCCAATCTTCAAGGGCTGTGGAACGAGGAACTCAAGCCGCCCTGGGAATCCAAGTGGACGCTCAACATCAATTGCGAAATGAACTACTGGCCCGCCGAGCTTGCGAATCTGAGTCAGTGCGCCCAGCCGCTGTTTGCCTTGATCAACGACCTGGCCGTCAGCGGCAGTCGCACCGCCCGCGAACAATACGGCTGCCGCGGCTGGGTGGTCCATCACAACACCGACCTCTGGCGCGGCACCGCGCCCATCAACGGCATTGACGGCGTCTGGCCCACCGGCGGCGCGTGGCTGTGCCACCGTCTGTGGGAGCATTACCTTTTTACCGGCGACACAAACTTCCTGGCCGACTGCTATCCGGACCTGAAGCAGGCGTCCCTGTTTTTCGCAGACTTTTTGATCAAGGACCCGAAAACCGGCTGGCTCGTCACTTCGCCGTCTTATTCGCCGGAACAGGGCACGCTCTGCTACGGGCCAACCCTGGACAACCAGTTGGTCCGCGCCTTGTTCAACGACACCATCGCCGCGGCCAAAGTCCTGGGAAAAGACCGGACGCTCGCGGCGAAGCTGGCCAGATTGCGCGATCAATTGCCGCCCAACCAGGTGGGCCGGCAGGGCCAGCTTCAGGAATGGATTGACGACATTGACAAGCCTTACAACAACCATCGGCACATGTCGCCGTTGTGGGCGCTCTATCCGGGCGCGGACATTTCGCCGGCCGATCCCAAAATCTGGAAGGCGGCCAAGGTCCTGCTCCGATGGCGTGGCGACGGCAGCACCGGCTGGAGTTACGCCTGGCGGATGGCGCTCTGGGCGCGCGCGGGCGACGGCGAGTTCGCCTGGCGGCAACTGAACCTGCTGCTCCAACGCAAAACGCTGCCCAATTTGTTCGACTTGTGCGGGCCGTTTCAAATTGACGGGAATTTCGGCGCCACGGCCGGCGTCATCGAGATGTTGCTTCAGAGCCAATGGACCGAAACGCGGAACGGCCGGCCCGTTCGCATCGTCCAATTGCTGCCTGCGCTGCCCAAGGAATGGCCTTCCGGCTCCATCTCCGGCATCTGCGCCCGCGACGGGTTCGTGGTGGACCTGACCTGGAACGACGGCCAGTTGGCGCACGCCGTCATTCACTCGAAGCTTGGGCGGCCGTGCATGCTCCGCTGCGGCAGGCACGAGATCGAACTCAAAACCGAAGCCGGCAAAACCTACGCCTTCGACGGCCAGTTGAATCCAATCGCTCCATGAATCGCCGCCAGTTTTTCAAAACCGCCGCCGGCGCCGCCGTCACGGGCTGGCTTTCTTCCGGCGCCGGGTCGCTGGCCGCCGAACTCGACGGCGCAACGCAATCGGCCAAAGCGCAGGCTGGACCGGCGGTTTCAAGCGAACGCTACAAAATCGGCGTCTGCGACTGGATGCTGCTCAAACGCCAGAAAGTCGGCGCGTTCCCGCTGGCCGGTGAAATCGGCGTGGACGGCGTCGAGGTGGACATGGGTGGCTTGGGCAATCGTCCGACGTTTGACAACCATCTCGCCGACGCGAAAATCCGCCGGCAGTTTCTCGAGGCGGCCTGCCGGTTCGGCCTCGAAATTTGTTCGCTGGCCATGTCCGGCTTTTACGCCCAGTCCTTCGCCGGGCGCGGCACCGTGCCGCAGATGCTCCAGGATTGCCTGGCCACCATGACCGCGATGAACGTGAAGATCGCGTTCCTGCCGCTGGGCGTGCCGTGCGACCTGGCCAGGCACCCCGATCTGCGCCCCGCCGTCGTCGCGCGGTTGAAGGCGGTCGCGCCGAAGGCTGAGGCCGCGGGCGTCGTCATCGGCATCGAGACGGCGCTGGACGCCGCGGGCGAGGCGCAGTTGCTGGAGGATATCGGCTCGCCCGCCATCCGCAGTTATTTCAATTTCTCCAACGCCTTGCAAAACGGGCGCGACCTCATGGCCGAACTGCGCACGCTCGGACGGGAACGCATCTGCCAGATCCATTGCACCGACCAGGACGGCGTCTGGTTGCAGAACGATCCCAAGATTGACATGCCTCGGGTCAGGCGGACGCTCGACGATCTGCGCTGGCGCGGCTGGCTGGTCATGGAACGCTCGCGCAGCGCCAGGAATCCGCGCAACGTCAAATGGAACTTTGGCGCCAACGCCGCGTATCTGAAGTCCATCTTCCAGGCAAAATGAGTTCATGACCGCATTTCTCCCGGCACAGGGCAAAGTGAGAAAATTTCAATGCTTCCTGGCGGCATGGTTTTGCGCGCTGACCTTTCCCGTTTGCGGCCAGGCCAAATCACCTGTCTCGAAACATGCGCCATGGCCGAGTCCGACGGTCGGAAAAGCGATCAACCTGACCGTCCTCGAGCCGGGGGGATTCCGCGGCGACAAGCCGTTGCCGATGATCATTTATCTTGAAAACCTGGCCGCCCCGCGCGTGGGCACGGACAGCGACCGGTTCATCATCCGTGATTTCCGCGCCGAGGGATACCTGGTCGTGATTTTGGATTACGCGCTGAATCCGCGCGCGCGTGTGCCGTTCCTCAACCGCGATCTGTACCAGTTGCGAAACGATTTGTTTCACGGACGGTTTCTGCCGCGCTGCAAAATTGATCCGGCGCACATTTTCATCGTTCCTTCCGGCGACCGGCTGTTGCGTGACCTGGTGTTCTACCGCGACCCGGGCCGGGCGCTGGGGATGGACATCATCTACCCGTCGCATCCGTCCAAACCGGTCGGCGCCGTCCTGGAGTTTTCCTGCGACAACGCGAACCGCATGGGCAACGCCTCGCTGGCCATTTGCAGCGACACCGTCCTCGAGGGCGAGGCTGCCGAGGGTTTCGCCGTGGCGATGGCCGACCATCCCGTGGCCCCGCCCTACAAGGGGCTGGACCCGATGCCGCAATGCGCCTGGAAAATCAAGGCCGCCGTCCGCACCCTGCGCGCTGAAGGCGCCGGATTGGGATGCAACGGGAAAATCGCCGCCGTCGGATTCTCGCGCGGCAGCGGAATGGCGTTGATGCTCGTCAGCACTGAAGGTCTGAAGCCGTTTCAACGTCACGGCGGGAATCAAGGCATCAGCGCCGCCGTGCAGGGCGCCGTCATCATGTCCGGCCGCTTCACCTACCTCCACCTGTTGCCCGCCGACCCCATGTTGCCGCGCTACACCAAGGCGTGGGGCGACCGGGCCGCGCATCTCGAGGCCTGGCGCCGCGAAGGCGCGCTGGATTATCTGACCCACGCCACCCTCCCGCTGTTACTCACCATCAACTGCGCCGAAGGCCCGGACGCGCTCCATCAAATGGCCGTGCTGCGCCGGCGCCTCGCGGAACTCGGCGACGACGAAATCTTCATGCTCGACCCTCAACCGCGCGGGCACAAGGTCCCGTTGGAACCGGACATTCTGGCGGCCATGAACCGGTACCTGGAAAGGTGTTTGAACTCAAGCCCTGGCCGTGCCGGTTACGCTTTCAGATGCTGCCGGAATTCCGTCGGCGACATGCCGGTGTGGCGGCGGAAGAAGTGGCTGAAATAAAATTCGCTGGAAAAGCTCAGTTGCGTCGCCACGTCCTTGACCGACAGCCGCTTGTCGGCCAGCAACAAGCGCGCCTGGTCCAACCGCGCCCGTTGGATGTGCTGGTGGATCGTTCCCTGCCCGGCGTGCTGGAACAGCGCGCGCAAGCCGGAGTAGCTGACCTTGCCGATGCCGGCCAGTTCCTGCGCCTTCCAGTCGCGCAGCGGGTTGGCGGCGATGGCGTTGATGACGCGCTTGACCGGCGGCGGTAATTCCGAGTGCGGCGAGGCCAGCAATTCGCGCGACATGAGCAGGCGCCCGAGCACGTCGGTGATCCGCAGATGCACCTGCCATTCCCATCCGGTGGGGCGGCGGCGAGTCAGTCGCAGCAGTTCGCGGTACACGCGGGCCACCACCTGGAAGTCACCCATGGGAAACTCCGGGTTTTCCTCGCCGTGAAATTCTTCGTGCCAGAATTCCAGACCCGGCCCGCGGAAGCGGAACCCGGTGATGGTCAAATGCCGTCCCGTTGCCGGGATGTAAGTGCGCGGTTTCCCCATGTCCACCAGCCAGATTTTCCTGCCGCGTCTCAATTCAAAGCGGCTCGAGCGGTATTCCAGTTCGCCCTCGCCGGATTGCACCCAGAACAGGTGCGCCCCGGGTTTTTCAAAGCGCTCGTGATGATCGGCCTGTACCAGGCGGCGCGAGCCGATGGAAAACAAATGCCACAACAGCCGCCGCGCCACCGGCGATGGATCCACGAAAATCAGGTTGTCGGACGAACCGGATAGCTTGGGCATGGAGCCATTTCTATCAAACGAGGAGCGCTTCTGTCCACTTCGCAGGCCGGCCCTGGCGCTTGGGTTGCCATCCGGCCCTTGATCCCGATGACTGCAGCCCACGGATCGAGATCATGGCCGGACTAAAATTGGAACCCGGCCGGCCAGCTATAGCTTCCGGGCTTGATGGTCAGGCGGATGGATTCCTCGCCATCCACCGCGAGCACGGCGACGCCGGGCGCCAGTTCGCATTGGACGGTCAATCGCGCCCAGCCCATCCGGCGCACCAGTTCAGCCGAAGTCGCGCCGCCTTCGGCGAACACGCGGGGGATTTGCACCCGGCGCAACACCACTTCGGCGATCTGCACCACGGCGTGCGACAGGCGCCGCGCCACTCCGGGATCATGCACCGTCGGCAGGCCCACGTTCAAAATGGCCCGCGGTTGCTCATCCAACGCCGCCACGACCCGCGAGGCAATGACTTCCGCGGCCGCCGGTGAAAGTTTCGCGCCCCAGATGAGTTCCTGCGGCAGCGAGAACACCGGGATTTTGCGGCGGCGCGCCTCATCCACGAACCGGCGGGCCGCCTCGGCAAACGTGCCGCAGACGAACAGCTCGCGCCGGTGCGGCGCCGGTTTGCCGCCGGAAGGTGGCGCTTTCGGGCGCGAGCCATCTGGTGGGCGGCAGTCCGGGCCTCCACCCGCTGCGCCCAGCAGCGCGTTGAAAAATTCCGCCCCCCCCGCCGGCAGCATTTCCGCGCCGTGGAGCGCGGCCCACTCCCGCACCTCCTGCGGCGTCGCCGCCTCGCCAACGATGATGGTGCCGTCGGCCAGGGCATGCTCGCCGTTGGAGAGGCGGAGCAGGAAACGCCGCGGCAGTTTAAACAGCCGCAACACCTGCGCCACGCGCCGCGGATGCTCCGGGTCGCGCGCGAACTCGGTCCGGTGAATCGGCTTGCCCCGCACAAAGTACTGGCCGTCCCGAATCACGCGGCCCAAGGATGGATTGGCGGGCAGCAGCAGGGCGCGGTTCAGCCGCAGTTGCGCCATCACCGCCTCCACCTCGGCGGTCACCTGCCCGCGCAGCACCGAATCCACCTTTTTGTAAATCCATCGCGCTCCCGCCGAGCGAAGCAGTCTGGCCGCCGAGGCCGCGCGCTTCCCGGCCTCGTCCGGCGAACAGGACCGTGAGTCGGTGTCCACACAGACCACTTCGGCGCGACCGCTCGGTTTGCCGCGCCGCACGATCTCCGCGCGCAATCCGTGGCGCAATCCCACCGCGCCGATTTCGGCGGCGCCGGTCAAATCGTCGGCAATGACCCCGATCATTTCAACTTTCCGTTTGCCCGGCCGCCGGCTTTCCGGGCGTCCTTCCTCAATTGGGAATGTTTGACACGGCGGGCGTCCATCGTGGCGCAGTCCACAACCAGCTGTTCATCAATGTGGGAAAGCGCTTCAGATTCGGCCCCGTTCAAAGTTCGCCAGGCGCGCGAACATTTTGAAGGGATCCCCTTTCGGCGGGCTCGTGGACGGAGTGCGATGACTTCCGCAACACGCTCCAGCACCCCGGCGTTGGCGAACAACACGGGCAGGCAGTTTTCCAACACCGATCGCTCTCCCGGCGCCCGAAGGCAAAGCTCCGGCCCGACACCGGCGGGGTCGCCCATCGTGAGTCCGAGGACTGGTCGCGAGTTCATGTTCCTCCATTCAGCAGGCTCAACCGACGCATCGCACCGCGCAATGCTTCCAGTTCCCGCGGTGGGAGCGGGCGCAAGGGCGGCAGGACGTGCGGGGCGCACAACCCGCGGCAGTGCGCCGCCGCCTTGAGCGCAGCCAGCGATTCGCCCAAGGCGCGGCCATTTTGATAAATGGCCGAGACGGCATTCATCCGCAAAAAACAGCTTTTCGCTTCGGTCCAATTCGCCCTCCGCGCGGCGGCATACAAGCGGCAGCAAACGCCGGGAACCAGGTTTGCCACGCTCGGCACGATGCCGTCGGCGCCCAATCTCAATCCTTTTTCCATCAACGCACCGACACCGACGAACACGGAAAAATCCCGCCGCCCGCCGAACCGCTGCAGCGTCGCCTTCAGGCGGCGCGGGTTGTTCTCCGAATCCTTGATGCCTGCCAGCCGCGGGTGGCCCGCCAATTTCTCCACCGCCTCCAAGGGAATGGAAACCAGCGACATCAGCGGCATGTTGTATAGAATCAACGGCCCGGTCAGTCCATCCAAAAGCGACCGGTACCAGGATGCTATTTTCCCCGGGTCAATGGAAATCGGGGGGCGCGCCACGACCGCATCGGCGCCGGCGCGCAAATAATCGTTGCCCGCTGCGATTTCCCGGGGATGCGCGTCGCCGATGCCCGCGTACACCCTGACCCGGCCGCCGACGCGGTCCACGGTCCGCTGCACCAGCGTCCGCCGGTAGCGACGCGGAATGGAGACGCCCTCGCCCGTCGTGCCCATGACGAAGATGCCATGCACGCCCCCGGCGATCAGAAACTCCACCAACCGGTCCAGCGCCGGCTCGTCCAATCCGCCCTCCTCCGTCACCGGCGTGATCATTGGCACCACCACGCCGCCCGGTTTGAATCCCGTGTTCATTCAACAAGCCGCTTCGTAAATTCGGATGGCGTCCGCTTCCGCCAACGGGCGCAAATTGTTTTTGAGCAGGCGCGTCACCTGCATGGCGGACCTGGCCAGCGCAGGAATCGCATCATGCAAAATGTTCAACTCGGAAAGCGTTTGCGGCACGCCGCAATCCCGGGAGAGCTCGCTCAGGAACTCCACTCCGCGCTCCGCCGCGCGCAGAGCCGGACCGTTTCGCGCCACTCCCAGGGCCGCGGCGATCTCCGCGTACCGTTCGGGTGCGGCGGAAATGTTGAACCGCAGGACATGCGGCAGCAGCACGGCGTTGGCCACGCCGTGGGCGACGTGGAACCGCCCGCCCAGCGGATAGGAGAGCGCGTGAACGGCCGCGGTGTTCACCGGCCCCAGGCATAATCCGCCGCAGAGGCTGCCCAGCGCCAGCGCGGCGCGCGCCTCCACGTCGGCGCTGTGGCGGACGGCGCGGAGCAGGCTGCCGGCAATCAGCCGGATGCCCTGCAGCGCGTAGGCGTCCACAAGGGGATGCGCATACCGGTTGGCGTAGGCCTCGATGCAATGGGTCAGCGCATCCAGCCCGGTGGCCGCGGTGACCGCCGGCGGCACCGAGAGCGTGAGCAGCGGATCCACGAACGCGGCGTCCGGCACAAGATGCGGACTGACCACGCCCTTCTTCAACTCGTCCGCCTCATCGAGCAGGATGGCGTTGGGCGAGACCTCCGCGCCCGTTCCGGCGGTTGTGGGCAGGCAGACCAGCGGCAGTGCGCGGTCTTTGAGCAAGTTGATGCCGAACACTTTCCGCACCGGCTGCTTGTCATCAACGAGCGCCGCGGTCAGCTTGGCCACGTCTATCACGCTGCCGCCGCCGATGCCAAGCACCCCATCCACCCGCTCCCTGCGGGCCAGTTGCCGGACCGCTTCGAACCCGGGCAGTGTCGGCTCACGGTCCATCGGCGGAGCAGCCACGATGGCGACGCCGGATTTCTGCAAAGCGTCGGTCACCGCGCCCAGTTGCGGCAGGACCGGCGAACTGGAAACGAGCAACACGCGCCGGCAGCCGAGTTGCGCGAGGAACCCGGCGCCTTGGGAAGCGCAGTCGTTGCCAAAGCCGATGCGCGGCGGTTGCAGCAGGGTGATGGAATTCATGCGGAGAGGAGACCTGTGCGGCAACCAAGGCCTGGCCCGGAGCCGCGCACGGAGCCGTCTTCCGCCGCGCGCGTCGCACCTGGGGCATTGAGTCCTGGGATTTGACTGTTCATGGCCTGCCCACCGGGGCGGCGCTGAGTTGCTCCGCCGTTGTGTTCTTTTTCAAGGCCCTTTGCCTTTCCCGCCAGTCCCACCAGGTTAATTCGCGGGCGCCGGCCCAACCCGGGCCGAGGCAGCGGCTCGCCCCGTAGCCGACGCCGATGAGGACCAGGTTGCCGATGACACCGATCATCACCCCGGGCAGCTTGAAGTTGAACCGGCCCAGATCGAGCAGCGGCGAGGTTCCTTCCGTCAAGGTGGCGTAGGCGGTGAACAGGATGCAGGCGAGGATGCCCGCCCACACCCCGCGGGTATTGGTCCGCGTCGAAAAGAATGCCAGGAAAAACAGCCCGAACAATCCGCCCGAGAAAATGGCGGTGGCGGTGAAGTACAGCGACAAAGCGTGGCCGGCATAGCGGTCCAGCACCATGGCGATGGCCGTGGTCAGCAGGCCGACGCCCACGACGATGCCTTTGCCCAAGTGCAGGCGCAACGCATCGCCCGCCGCCGGCCGGAACCGCCGGTAGAGGTCCTCGGTCCCGATCACCGCCAGGCAATTGAGCGCCGAGGAAATGGTGGACATGGCCGCGGCAAAAAGCGAGGCCATGAACAGCCCCGCCAGCCCCGCCGGGATGTGGGTTGAAAGAAAGTAAGGGAAAATCTGGTCCGATTTGGCGATGTATCCGGGAAATTTTTCGCCGGTCAGATGGTAAAACGACCAGAGCAACGTTCCGATGAGCATGAACAGCGTCCACACCGGCACGCAGAGCAAGCCGCCCAGGAGCGTGCCTTTGATGACTTGCCGGTCGCTGGGCGTCACCAGATAACGCTGCACCACCGTCTGGTCGGCGGTGTATTGTTGCAGGAACCAGAACAGCCCGTAGAGCGTCATCACCCAGACGCCCTTTTGAGTGAAGTCCAAGTCCAGCGAGCCGAGATTGAACTTGCCCGCCGACCACGCCGCTTTGAAGGCGGCGGCCGGGCCGCCCGGCGGCAGGAACAGCAGAAAGGCCAGGCAGATGACCACGCCGAAGCATTTCACGAAGCCTTGGACCACGTCCGTCCAAATCACCGCCTCCAATCCGCCGCAAAATGTGTAGAACACGGTGACCACGCCCATGGCCACGGTGACCCCGTAAATGTTCCAGCCGGTCATGCTGTTGACCGTCAGGGCCACGAGATAAAACACGAAGGCCAATTTGGAAAGATACCCGCAGGCGAACGCCACCGCGCCGAAGGCCCGCGCGCCGTCGCCAAACCGCTTGCCGAAATATTCATAGGCGCTCATGCCCACGACACGCCGGTAAAAGGGGATGAGCACGCCCACGGCGATCACCAGGACGGGAATCACCATGAAACCCGGAACCAGCCCACTCCAATTGCCGGCGTAGGCGGCACCGGGATAAGCGATGAAGGTGACGCTGCTGATCAGCGTCGCGTACAGGGAAATGCCCATCGCCCAGCCCGGGATGGAACGCTGCGCCACGAAATAACGCTCGGTGGAGGTTTGCCGCCGCGCGAAGCGCAGGCCCATGAGGGCCATCGCCGCCATGTAAATGGCGATGACCAGCAAGTCCAGCCAGCGGAGGATTTCCATGGAATTTTTCCTGCGCTTCAGGGCTGCGGCGGCGGCAACGGACGGGTCCCGACAAATGCGCCGTTGGCGAAATCGCCGGCAAAGACCGGCTGCCCGTCCTCCTTCCATTGATACACCGGGCCGTTGGCCACCAAGCCAAAAAAGCTCCGGTCCAAATCGCGCGCCCGCGGCCTGGTGTCCCAGGTGGATTCAATTCTTTTGCGTCCGTTCGGCCAGTAATGGATCCAGACGCTGCGGTGCGCTTTCAAGTCATGGTTCCAACTCCAAAGCCTGACTCCGTCCGGTTCCCAGAAGGTTTCCATCCCCGCCTTCAGGCCGTTGCGATAGGTGACCACGTGCTCTTTGCGTCCGTCGGGGTAATAGTCCGTTTCCAAACCGTCGAGGAGATACCGCCCGTGCGGACAAATCCGCGCACCCCATTCCGCCCGCGGCGAACCGCCCGCGTAATTTTCCCGGTAGCGCCTGAGGACGCCGCCGTGATGCTCAGGGGCAATGTCGCCCTTCTCCGAAAAAATCCAGGCCTCGTTCAACTCGTAGTCCAGGCAGGGCTGCGTCTCGGTCGTCAAAACGTGGATCACCCCGTTGGGCGCCTGCCGCGCCACGACGTAACCGACCGTGCCGAATTTTCGGAACTGATGGTGGGGCAACTGGACCGGCAGCAGCTTGATGCGCCAGGAGGCGCCGTCGTTGGTCGAAATCGCCACGAAACAGCCATCGCCGAATTTCCAGCCGGCCGGCGGCGGCCGGCGCGCCTTTTGCAGCCAGGCGTCGCTGACAAAAAACAAGCTGCCGTCGGCGAGCCGGATCAAACCAGGCCGCTGCCCGCTGCCCAGTGGTGGAAACGGAGAAGGTTTGCTTCGGCTCCAGGTCGCGCCCCAGTTCGTCGAGACATTTTCAGGCGACCAGCCGTCCGCACTCGAATTTTTGCCGCCGATGGACAGCAAATCGCCCCGGCCATCCAGCGGCGCCACCGCCGAGTGCCGCCCGCCGGTGCGTCCTTTCATTTGCTCCCAGTGAATTCCGTCATCGGCGCTGCGCCACAGGAAACTCGTGGCCTTGACGCCGTCCATGGCGAAATAGATCGCGCCGTCGGGCGCGCGAAACGCGCTGGTGATGGGCTGCGGCGTGAAGTCCGCCGCCGGCCTGTCGAGCAGTGGAAGCGAGAGGGTCCACGTCGCGCCGTTGTCCGTGGTCGTGGCGACTTTAAAGGGAATCTGCGGCGACCCGCCGCCCCCGCCGCCGAAAAACCAGGTTTTATTTCCATCGCGCCAGAGCAGGCCGGACTGGTCGTTGCGATTCTTGAAGTCCAGGAACAACTTCGGCATGTCCCATTCCTCCGCGCCGTAACGCAATCGCGCTTGAACAAAGGTGGTCGTGGTCGCGCTTTCGCTTTGACCGGGCGGCGTGCTGAACCAGACCGCCAGCGCATCGCCATTCGGCAGGATCTCGAAGCCCGGCGAATGATTGTGCGTGAAAACGGCCGGATCCATTCCCGTCAGCGCCGCGAAGTTGCCGTCCATGTTCTCCGGTGGAATGGGCAACGCGAAGCGGACCGTGAAGTATGGAATTTTCGGGTCCGGCCCCTGCCGTGCCGGCGCCGTACTTTGCTTGATTGCCGACTGACAGAACGGCAATGCTGAATGGCTTGAATTCAGCGACAACACCGCCAGGTTGGTCCCGTCCGTCAAGGCCTTGTTGGTGGCCAGCGTAAAACCCGCGGCTTGAACCGGCAGCCATTCGGTTGCCGCGCCGGTCCGCGCCGCCAGACAAAGCCCGGCCGCCAGTGCCGGCCAAACGGCCCACCATGTATTGAGTGACAGGATTCCGCCATCGTCCATAGTTGCGGATGAACAACAAAACTCTAGCATCCACGGGCGTGGCGAGTCATCCGAAAAGCGCCAAAAAACTTGCCAAAATTGATAGGGCTAACGGTTCAAGCCGTGAATCGCCACCGACGCTCCCGCCAGTCCGCTGGATTGCGCCCGGAGCATGATTCCGCCCGGTTCGCCGGCCTTCGCGCGGACAATCACCAGACAAAGCCCGTTGAACGCGTTCCGTTCCTTGGATTGGAACGAGGCCTGGCTGGTCGGGTCGCCATTGCCGGTGCCCACAATTTCGCCCGGACCTTCAATGCTGAAACGGATGAGATTGTCCGCCCGCGGCGCCGGCAGACCGTTTTTGTCCTGCACGGTCAGTGTTACGAACGACAGGTCTTTTCCATCGGCGCGAATTTCCGGGCGGTCGGCGGTCAAGGCCAGCCGGGCCGGCGGACCGGCGGTGGTGACGGCGTCGGTCGCCCATTCCCGGCCGTGCCTGTAGGCGACGACTTCGAGCGTGCCCGGTTCATAGACCACGTGCCGCCACCACAGACGGTAGGCGAACGGCGTCTTTTTCTTCCGGCCAAGCGATTTGCCATTCAGGAACAATTCGGCTTCGTCTCCGGAAGTATAGGCCTCCACGGGGGTGATTTTTCCGACGCGGCCGGGCCAGTTCCAATCCTGCGGCACGAGATGGGCCATCGGCAGGTCCGGCCGCCAGCGCGATTGATAAAGATAGAACCGGTCCTTCTTGAAACCGCACAGGTCGAAGATACCGAAGTAGGAACTGCGCGAAGGGACGGCGATTTTTCCGCCGGCCCGGAGCACCGCATCCCACCGGGCCTGGGCGGCAGGATTGGTGAAGTGCAGCCGGTGGGTTGTGTCGCGGTCGTAGGGCGTCGGCTCGCCGAGATAATCGAATCCGCTCCAGACAAAATCTCCGGCCACGGACGGGTTCTGGTCCTGGGCCTTGAACTCGGTGTCCGGCGGGCAGCCCCACGGTGGCGCAGCCACGTCGTAGGAGGTCACCTGGAAATCGGCGCGGCCCAACTTCTTGTTGTCGCTCACCGGGAAAAAGTACTCGCCGCGCGAACTGACGCAGGAGGCGGTCTCGCTGCCCAGCAGCGGGACGTCCGGATTGTTCACGCGGAAATCGGCATAGTCAAACGGCTTGTAATTGAAGCCGAAAACGTCCACGACCTTTTGAAAACCGTTGGTGCTGGCGGCGACCGTGTGGAGTGCCAGGGTGACCGGCCGCGTGGAGTCCTCTTGATGAACAACCCCGGCGAGCTGCCGCCCCAACCTCCAGCCGTTGGTTTCGCGCTGTTCATACACCTCGTTGCCGATGCTCCATAACACGACACAAGGATGGTTGCGGTCGCGGCGGACAAACGCCCGCAAATCCCGTTCATGCCAGTCGGGAAAGAGCAGATGGTAATCGCCCGGGCGCTTGGCCAGCGCCCAGCCATCGAAGGCCTCGTCCATCACCAGAAAGCCCATGCGGTCGCACAGGTCGAGCAGCTCCGGCTCCGGCGGATTGTGGCAGGTGCGGATCGCGTTGCAGCCCATTTCCCGCAGCAACTGGAGATGGCGTTGGCGCGCGCGCAGGTTGAACGCCGTGCCCAGCGGGCCGAGGTCGCCGTGCAGGCAGACGCCGTGAATTTTGACGCGCCGGGCGTTCAGCAAAAACCCGTCGGTCGCGGTGAACCGGATGGTGCGGACACCGAACGGTGTTTCGCAGCGGTCCAGCAAATTCCCATCCCGCAAAAGCGAAGTGACCACGACGCAGCGATTCGGCCTTTGCAGATTCCAGAGCTTCGGTCCGGCAAACGTCAGTTCGTCCCAGACCGTTTCGGACTTGCCCGCCGCAAGGTCCAACGCCGGGCGCGCGACGGAGGCGCGGGTCGCAACGATTTCAACTTTCTTCCTTTCAACGCCGTTGGCGCCGAGTTCGTAAATGTTGTTCTCCAACACGGCCCACGCATTGGAATTCAAATCGTTTTCGACGGTGACTTGAATTTTCACGGTCGCTTCCTTTTGGCTGACTTCCGGCGTGGTAACGTAAACACCCCAATGGGCCACGTGCACCGGACCGGTTTTCACGAGCCAGACGTTGCGATAGATGCCGGCGCCCGGGTACCAGCGCGAGGCCTCCGGCGGTGTGTCGAGGCGGATGGCAACCACATTTTCACCCCCAAAGCGGAGGTGGGGCGTCAAATCGAGTTCGAACGAGGTGTAACCGGAAGGCCAGCCGCCGATAAACTGCCCGTTCAGCCAGACCTCGGCATAGGACATGGCGCCGTCAATATCGAGGAATATTTCCCTGCCTGAATCCGCCGTCGGAAGGTCAAAATGCTTTCGGTACCAGACCGGCCCCCAGTATTTGAGCTTGGCGGTTTCGCCGGCATATTTCTGCTCGAACGGCCCTTCGATGGCCCAGTCATGTGGCAAGTTGACCAGCCGCCAGTCGCGGTCGTCATATCCCGGCTGCGCATAGGAGACGTCCACCCCCGGATTGCCCGCCGGTCTGGCCTTAACCGGCTTCGCGGCAAACTCCGTCCCACTGGCGAGTATCCAGGGTTTGAGATGGGCGTAACTCAGTTCGTCACCGACGCCGGCAGGATCGTTTTTCATGAAGCGCCAGTGGTCATCGAACGAGATTCGTTCCCGCGGCAGGGATTCGGCGCTTGCGGTCTGCGTCACCAGAAGGCTGAACAGGATCACGGGCTTGAAAAGCATCGGGAGCGCGTGAATTCTTGACATGGGCGGAAGCCTAAGGAGTTCGCTGCTTTGGCGCAAATCAGTTCCCCTTCTCCGCCCGGCAATGGCTCCAAAGTGCGGCAAAGCCGTCCGGATTTATTGGACGCGCTTCGCTCAAAGTGATAAAAGCGGGACCCCGGTAACGAAGATGAAACATGCCACAGGCAGCCTTGAAGAAACGTGATTAGACTTCTGGCATCCACGCTCGTGACCTGGTCATGCCTGCTCCCGCTGGCGGCGCCCGGGGCGGAGTTCTGGGTTTCAGCGGAGGGCAACGACATCAGCCCGGGGACGCGGGCGCAACCCTTCGCGTCCGTTGCCGCCGCCCTCCGCCAGGCTCGCGAAGTGCGCCGGCTGGGGAAAGTGGGGATGGAGGAGCCAGTGCGCATCATGCTGCGCAAGGGGGTTTATTCACTGGCAAGCCCGCTGCTGGTGAGCTCGGAGGATTCCGGAACAAAAACCAGCCCCACCCTCATCGAAGCCGCGCCAGGCGAACAACCCGTGTTGAGCGGCGGCGTTCGAATTGTCGGGTGGAAAAAGGCGACCGAGAAAACTCCCGGTTTGCCGGCGGCAGCCTCGGGAAATGTCTGGGTGGCAGACGCGCCAAGGTCCGGCGGACAATGGCTGTTGTTTCGCCAGCTTTGGGTCAATGGCCGGAAGGCCATCCGTGCCCGCCAACCGAATGCGGGCACCCTGCATCATCTGGCCGCCTGGGACGCGAAAAAACAGGAGGCTTGGATTCCAGCGGCCGACGTTGCGGGAGTCCGAGAGGTCGCCGGAATGGAAATGATGCTTGACCAGGTCTGGGAGCTTGCCGTACTGCGGCTCAAAACGCTGCGCATTGAAGGCGACAGAGCGTGTCTGACCTTCCAACAGCCGGAGGGCGGGATTGAATTCGAACATCCCTGGCCGCCGGTGATGGTCAACCGCCGCTACCAGGCGCCATTTTTCCTGGCCAACGTCATTGAATTCGTGGACTCGCCCGGCGAATGGTTCGAGAATCCCGCGGCCGGCAAGGTGTATTACTGGCCGTGGCAGGGCGAAGACATGACGCGCGCCGACGTCATCGTGCCGGCCTTGGAAACTCTGGTGCGCGTGGAAGGATCGCTGGATCGGCCCGTCACGGACGTGCAATTCAAAGGCATTACTTTCGAGTACGCAACCTGGCTACGGCCCTCCGTGGCCGGGGATGTGCCGCTCCAGGCGGGAATGTACATGTTGGACGTTTGCCGGCTCAAGCCGCCGGGAACATTTTACCATCGAGGCCTCGACAACCAGGAATGGATCGGCCGTCCACCGGCGGCGGTTTCCGTGAAAAACGCGAATCACGTCGTGTTCGAGCGTTGCCGGTTCGAGCACACGGCCGCGGCGGGCCTCGATTTTCAATCCGGCACGCACGACGACCGGGTCGAAGGGTGCGTGTTCCGCGATCTCGGCGGCAACGGCATTCAATTGGGCAGGTTCTCCGATCCGGGCGTGGAGACGCATGTGCCCTACGATCCGAAGGATCGGCGCGAAATCTGCGCGCATGAAATTCTCCGTGACAACCTCGTCACCGAGTGCGGCGCGGAAGACTGGGGCAGCGTCGGAATCTGCGTCGGCTACGCGCGCGGGGTTTCCATTGAACACAACGAATTGTTCAATCTGCCTTACAGCGGCATCAGCCTCGGCTGGGGTTGGACCAAGGCGGCCAACTGCATGAAAAACAACCGGATCATGGCCAATCGCATCCATCAAGTGGCCACGCGCCTGGGCGATGCGGGCGGCATTTACACGCTTTCCGCGCAACGCGGCACGGTCATTTGCGACAACTGCGTCAGCGACATTCGGCTGAGTCCCCATGTTCCCGATCCCAACCATTGGTTTTATCTTTATCTGGACGAAGGCTCCTCGTTCATCACAGTGCGGGACAACTGGTGCCCGGCGGAGAAGTTCATGAAGAACGCCAACGGCCCCGGCAATCTCTGGAAAAACAACGGGCCGATGGTTTCCCAAAAAGTCAAGGCGGCGGCGGGCCTGGAAAGGGCCTTTCGCGATTTGCTCCCGGAATCAAGGAATTCAAAATGAAACGGACCTTCACCAGGTTTTCACTGGCCGCCTTGCTGCCGGCCTTGGCTCCCGCCATGTTGTTCGGAGCAGACCTTGCGCCCGCGGGATTGCGCTGCGAATACACGGTCAATCCGATGGGCGTGGACGTGCCGCATCCGCGCTTGTTCTGGGTGGACCTGGGCCATGAGCGTGGCCAAAAGCAATCGGCTTACGAGATTCTCACCTCTTCCTCGGCACAAAAACTGGCGAACGATCAAGGAGATCTGTGGGACAGCGGCAAGGTGCCGTCGGACGAGACCATCCAGATTCCCTATGCCGGCCGGCCGTTGAAATCGTCGGAGCAGGTTTTCTGGAAAGTCCGCGTCTGGGACCATGCCGGCCGGGCGTCCGGCTGGAGCAAACCCGCCGCCTGGACGATGGGATTGCTCCATGAGGACGGCTGGCAGGCCCGATGGATTGCGGCGCCGACGAACTGCGAGACGTTGCTGCTGCGCCGCGATTTTACCGTCAGGCCGGGCCTGAAACGCGCCTTCGCCTTTGTCTGCGGCCTCGGCCAGTACGAAATGTCGCTTGACGGAAAAAAGGCGGCCGATGATTTCCTCTCGCCCGGCTGGACGGATTACCGCAAGACCTGCCTTTACGACACGCGCGACGTCACGCCGCTACTGCGCCGGGGCGCCAACACGGTCGGCCTCTTTCTGGGCAATGGCATGTATCGCGTGGAGCGTGTTCCCGGCCGTTACACCAAATTCAAAGGCTGGTTCGGCCCGCTCAAGGCCATCGCCCAAATCCGGTTGGAATACACCGACGGCACGGTTGAAACCATTGGCACTGACAACCGCTGGCGCGCGGCGCCCGGGCCGATCACGTTTTCCTCGATCTATGGCGGCGAGGATTTCGACGCGCGACTGGTGCAGCGGGGCTGGAACGAGCCGGGTTTCAATGACGCCCAATGGCCGGCGGCGCAGGTGATGGCCGGCCCCGGCGGGCAACTCAAGGGCCTCTCCTGCGCCGCGCCACCCATCCGTGAGTTTCAAATTCACCGCCCCGTAGCCAACCATAACTTGGCCGACGGCGACGTGGTCTATGACCTTGGCCAGAATGCCGCTCACGTGCTGAAAATCTCGGTCACCGGCCCGCCGGGCAGCCGCGTGCGGCTTTTTCCGGCGGAATTGACCAATGCCGACGGTTCTGTCAATCAAGGTTCCATGGGCGCCGGCCATCGCGGCCGCGTGTGGTGTGAATACACCAAGGGAAGCGGCGCTGAAGAAACGTGGGCCGCCAAGTTCTTTTACGTCGGCTGCCGTTACGTGCAGGCCCATTTCATTCCAGCCGAGCCAGGCGGCAAATTGCCCGTCTTGAAAAGCCTCGAAGGAATCGTGGTCCATTCAGCCTCGCCGCCGGTGGGCCGGTTCGAGTGCTCGAACACCTTGTTCAACCGCATCTACCGGCTCGTCCGGTGGGCCCAGATGAACAACATGATGAGCCTGATGACGGATTGTCCGCATCGGGAACGGCTCGGCTGGCTGGAAGAGGACCATCTCAACGGGCCTTCGCTCCGGTACGACTTCGATCTGGCGCGGCTCTTCACCAAGCAGATGAATGACATGGCCGATGCGCAGTTGCCGGACGGTCTGGTGCCCGACATTGCGCCCGAGTACACCGTGTTCGGCGGCGGCTTCCGCGATTCGCCGGAATGGGGCAGCGCCTGCGTCATCGTGCCGTGGCAACAATATGAATTCGACGCCGATCTCGACCTGCTCCGGCGGCATTACCCCACCATGAAGCGGTATCTCGCCTATCTGGCCGGCACCTCGACCAACGGCGTCGTGAATCACGGCCTTGGAGACTGGTATGACCTCGGCCCCAAGGCGCCGGGCCTCGCGCAATTGACGCCGGTGGCGTTGACGGCGACGGCTTTTTATTATTACGACACACACGTCCTCGCCCGCGTCGCTGCGCTGCTGGGCAAAACCGACGACGCCCGGCGGTTTGAGGCCAGGGCTGCGCGCATCCGCGCCGCGTTCAATCAAGCGTTTTTCAATCCCACCAACCTCGACTACGCCACCGGCTCGCAAACTGCCAACGCCATTCCGCTGGTGATGGGCCTCGTTGCCCCAAGCAACCGCGTCCCGGTCCTGGACGCCATCGTGCGCGATGTCCGCGCGCACGGCAACGCGCTGACCTCCGGCGACGTGGGCTATCGCTATCTGTTGCGCGCCCTGGCGGACTACGGACGCCACTTCCGGCTGGACCTGGGATTCGATCGTTCCGGCCGGTACTTCATGCGTCTGCTCCCCGAGCGCGGGCGCTCGGAAGTGATTTTTGCGATGAACAACCAATCCGACAAACCGGGCTATGGCTGCCAGTTGAAAATGGGCGCGACCAGCCTGACGGAGGCGTGGAATGCGCGGCGCGGCAGTTCGCAGGACCATTTCATGCTCGGCCAGATCCAGGAATGGTTTTATCACGACCTGGCCGGAATCGGCTGCGATCCGGCCGGACCGGGCTTTAAAAAAATCATCATTCGTCCGCAGCCGGTCGGTGATTTGGACTGGGTCAAAGCCAGCTACCAATCCATCCGCGGCGAAATCGTCAGCGATTGGAAAATTCGGGCCGGCAGATTCAGCCTGCGCGTGACGATCCCGCCGAATACGACGGCGACGGTTTACATTCCCGCAGAATCGGTGAATACCATCACAGAAAGCGGCCGGCCCGCCGCGCAAAGCGGTCGAGTGAAGTTCCTGAGGAAGACCGGCGGCGGCGCGGCATTTGACGTGGCATCGGGCCGCTACCGGTTCGAATCAAAACTTTAGGCGAGCCATCCTCCAGGCCCAAATGAGGAGCGCACGCACACTCAGGACGACTTGGCGTCCACCCGTAAAGTTTTGGCCATCCACAATTTCCGGGTTGCTGCGTGACGCCGCAGAAGGCAAAAAACCGACATGGGACACGGTTCGCCGTCCTGAAGCGAACGCATTCTCCGGACCCTCAGGGCAATTTACCGAAGTAGAAACTCACCGAACCGGAGTAACGTCCTCTGGCCACGTTCGGCTGGCCGTGCGGGCCCGTCTCCGCGGCGGATTTGAACTTGCTGCCCATGGGCGGGATCGCCTCCAGAAACGCCAGTCCGGCGTGCGGCACCGGCGGAGCCGTGTTGCCCGCGAGATTGGCCGGCGGAAAATCCGGCGTGAGCACCTGCACGAACGGGACGTTTTCCGGCACCACGGAGATGGTTCCTTCGACAGTGTCGAGTTGCAGCCAGCGCACGTCGGCGAAGCAGCCCTTGAACTCCGGATAATTCCAGCCGCGCCAGCCGGTGATGGTGTCGTTGTAGTTGTTTTCCCAAACGTTGAACGTCACCCCATGCCGGCGATTTTTCCAGACACGATAAGGCCCGTCCCCGAGCCATCTCTTGCTTTGCACCAGCTTTTCCGGGTAATCAAAGGCCACGCCGTAATAACTCCGCGGACCAGTGACGGTGAAGCTGTAATGGCATTGCAGCCAGCCGTTGGCGTGCAGGCGCCAGGTGACGGATTTCAGGTCTCCGACGTACTGCGCCGTCACCTCCCAGTCCGCGCCGACCCGCTTCCGCCCCAACTTCATCAGTTTGGCGTCGCCCGGCACCGGCCGCGGGCCGTTGCTGAGTGAAAACCTTTGCGAACCCCGCCGCACCTCCATCAGAAAACCCGTCTGCCTGCTGATGCCGACTGTCAGGTTGCCGGAAGTCAATTCGATGTTGTCGGCTGTCTCCGCGGACTCGACCGGCGCGGCGGCGGACGCGTTGAGAAGAGAACGAAAACGATCGGCATCCGCGGTTGGCCAGACCCACGTCCACAGACGCCGTCCGCCGGGGTCATCCACGCGCAGGGCCAGCGCATCCGCCCGCGCGCTGGTTTTCGGCAGGTTGAATATGAGCAAACCGCGCCCGCCGGGCGGAATGGAGGGCGCCTCGATGACGCCTTGCCGGACGACGACGAAGCTGGCGGCATCTTGGTCAGGCTGTGGAAACCGCCGGAGCTGCCAGGCAAAGCGGCACTGGTCAGCGTTCAAAAAGCTGTAATGATTTTCGACCTGGAAGGTGTCGCCCGATCGCCGCGTGACGACGATTGGCGACCAAATCTCCTTGATGGCGTAAAAGCTCGCTTCGCGTTGACGATACGGCCCGAGAATGCCGTCCGGGGCCTGGTTGCCGGCCGTGTCCATCACTCCGGTGTCCGGGCGTCTGATGGCGTTGTCCAGCAGCGCCCAGATGAAGCCGCCACCGGTGCGCTGGCTGGCGGTCATCAGCCTCCAATAATCCGCCAGGCCCGCTCCGGCGCCGCCGTCAAAGAGGCCGTGTTGAAATTCCGTCGGCATGTAGATGTATCGGGTTGGATCGTTGGTCGCGACGAGTTCGCGGCCTTTATGGTAGTAAACCGACCGGCCCGTGCAGGCGATTTTTGCCTGGTCATACGAAAGATAATGCGCGGTGCAAAAGCCGTCGAAGGTCGCCCACGGATGCAGCACCCGGCGGCGCTGGTGGTCGTATTGGTCAAACAGGTGGTCCAGATTGGTGTTGAATCCTCCTTCGTTGCCGTTGTCCCAAAAGAGGACGCACGGGTGGTTCACGTCGCGTGCGACCATTTCCCGGACCAATTTCGGGCCGACGGTGTTGTCGTAGTGCTGGTGCCAACCAGCGAGTTCGTCAAGCACGTAAATCCCCTTTTCATCGCACAGATCGAGGAACGACGCATCGGGCGGATAATGGGCGGTGCGCACGGCGTTCATGTTGGCGGCCTTGATGGTGTTGGCGTCCAGGCGCTGCGCTGCTTCGCTCAAACAACGGCCCGAGTCCGGCCAGAAACAATGCCGGCACACGCCCTTGAGAATCACCCGGCGGCCATTGAGGTAGATGCCCTCGCCGTCACGGATTTCGATGGTTCGAAAACCGAAGCGCCGCTGGATGTGGTGGAGCACCCGGCCGCCGTCCTTGAGCCAGACCTGAACCCGATAGAGGTTCGGCGTTTCCGCCGACCAGGCGCGAGGTGAGTTGATCTCGGTTCTGAGCGTGGTTTCCACCCGGCCGTCCGCCCCAGAGACGGGCGCGCTGAAAATCGGGCCGGCCGGCTTGCCATCCAAATCAGTGACCTGGGCGGCAATATCCAACCCTTGCCCTCCCCGGGAAATGCCGTCGGCGAACACCTCCATGGTGAACGCGCCGTCGGCCCGGGCATCAATCGCCACGCGTCGGATGAACCAGGGCGGCACGGCATCGAGATAGACCGGGCGATAGATGCCGCCGAACACCCAGTAATCGGCGTCGCGTTCGGCGCGGTTGACCGACGCGTTGGCCGAATGTTTGGCGACGGCGACGTCCAGTTGGTTTGTTTCGCCGAACCGGACGAGTTTTGTCACCTCATATTGAAACTGGTAATAGCCGCCCTGGTGAATTGGACCGACCGATTGGCCGTTCAACTTCGCACTCGTGTCGGTCATCACCCCTTCAAAAACCAGAAAGACACGCCGGCCCGTCCAGCCGGCCGGCACGGTGAAGTCACGTCGGTAAAGCCCCTTTTCATTCCAAGCCTCCGGCGGATCCTTGTGATAATGCAGCGTGCCGAAGCCGTGCATCTCCCATTGGGAGGGCACCGGCAGGTTGGTCCAATAACCCGATTGCGCACCGGAGGTGCACATGAACTTCCACGGCACCGCGTCGTCCTTGCCGTGGCCGGAAAGATAGAGCCGCTCGGTTCCGGTGTCGGCAGCCGCAGCCATCAGGATGGGAACAAAGACAAATGCCGCGGCGACGACGATGGTCCGACAGAGCCATTTCCTCATAGGCAATCTTGGGCCGCATTCTCCCCGCCGGCGCCGGAAAGATCAAGCCGGTACAATTACCGCGTCACAACTCGCGGGTCTTTTGTCAGAAAACACAAAACGGAAATCAGTTTTTCGATGGCGCATCGTCCGCCCTGGAACGTACCCTGCCCTCCGAACCATCATAAAACCGCCGTTGTAAGTGGCAATTATGGCCGAAGCACCAAAATCCGCCTCGCTGGTCGAGAGGCTGGACGCGCTCTACGAATACGAACGGGAACCCGTCCAGGAAAAGGACCTGCACGGCTGGAAGATTTTCTGGGCCACGTTCGCCGGCGAAAACATCGCCGGCACCGAGTTTGTCATCGGTCCGCTTTTCGTCATGCACGGCTGCACCGCCACGGCGGTGTTGCTGGGCCTGTTGATCGGCAATTTTCTGGCCGTGCTGAGCTGGGCGCTCATTTGCGCCCCGATTGCCGTCAAGACGCGCCTGACCCAATACTGGCAGCTCCGCAAACTGGGCGGCCCGTGGCTGACAGTGGCCTACAGTTGCGCCTACGGCATGATCATGTGCGTGCTGGCCGGCGCGATGGTCCGCGTGTCCATGACTTCCATCGCCCTGCCGTTCGAGCATCATGTGGCGCCGCCGGGGGCGGAACTGGGCGTGCTGCCCGGCTGGGCCTGGGTCGTGCTGGCGGTGGCGGTGGGCTCGGTGATCGCCGTGCTGGCGGTGCTGGGATTTGAGGGCATGGCCATTTTTTCCAAAATGTCGGCGCCGTGGATGGTGGTGGTGTTCCTCATCGCCGCAGTGGCCGCGCTGTCCATGCTGGGTTGTCATTCGCCGGGCGACTTCTGGCGGGTGGCCAATGAAAAAATCTGGACCGGCCGCGTCGAGCCGGGCTGGAGCAGGTTCACCATCTGGCACGTGATCGCCTTCGCGTGGCTGTGCAACATGCCCCAGCACTTCGGCATGGGTGACATGACCATCCTGCGTTACGCGCGCAAATGGCAGATGGGCTTCTGCTCCGCGGCGGGCATGTATCTGGGACACTATGGCGCGTGGGTGGCCTCCGGCATCCTGTGCGCGGCGGCGATCGCCCGGGGCGTTCCGACGGACCCCGGCCCGATCGCTTATCTGGGCGCCGGGCTCGTCGGCGCGCTGTGCGTCGTCGTCGCCGGCTGGAACGTGGCCAGTCCCACGCTGTATCGCGCCGGCCTGGCATTGCAGGTGGCGACGCCAAACTGGCGGCGCTGGCTGGTCACGCTGGTCGTTGGAGGGGGCATGATCATCTGCGCCTGCATCCCGGCGCTCATCCGGCACCTCGACCTGATGGTGACCACCAACGCGCTGGTCATCCTCCCGCTGGGCGCCTTCATTTTCATAGACGTCCGGCTGTTCCCGAAAATCGGCTTGAAGTCCAATTACGCCGGAACCGCGCGGTCGCTCATCAGTTGGCCGGCCGCCGCGGCGTGGATTCTCTCGGTGATCGGCTCCATCATCGCCTTCGAGCGGGGCGCCAATCCGATTTTCCTCGTCCTGCCCGAATGGCTCGTCAGCGTCGTGCTCTACGTCGTGTTCAGCTTCGCCCAGCAAAAATTTTTCGCCGCCGCGCCTTCCCCGGCCCCCGCGGCGTCCAACTGACATGAAGACCCTCCTGAAGTCCATCTCGTTTACCGGACTCGGCCTCATGCTCGTTTCCGCAGTCCTGGTGTTCAACAACAGCATCGGCCGCAACATTTACCAGGCCCTGGCCCTGGCCGGCACGGCGATGTGGTTTGCCACCGTGCCGTTTTGGATGAAACGTCGCCTGCACCACTCCGAATAGGCTTTAAAGCGATGCCTGCGTCCGATCTTCGCGTTTCCAATCTCCGGTGCGAATACCTGTTCAATCCGCTCGGCCTTGACGAACCCGAGCCGCGGCTGAGCTGGTCCATCGAGTCCGGTCGTCGCGGCGCCCGGCAGATCGCCTATCGCGTGCGCGTGGCCGGCGCGCCGGAAAGACCGGCCCCTGGCCGGAGCGTTTTGTGGGACAGCGGCCGCGTCGACAGTTCCCAGGCGACCCACGTCGCCTACGCCGGCCGGCCGCTGCGTTCGCGCGATCTCTGCCACTGGCGCGTCGAAGTTTGGGACGAGGCCGGTCGCACGGCTTGTTCCGCACCGGCATTTTGGACCATGGGGCTTCTGCGGAACACCGACTGGTCCGCCCGCTGGATTGCCGCCGATCCCGAAATCATCCGGCGCGACCCGGAAGCCAATGCGCCGACGTTGACCACTCCCGGCACACCCGCGTTGTTTCGCAGGCCATTCGATGTGTCGGCTCCCGTCAGACGTGCGACGCTTTACGCCAGCGCGCGCGGACTTTTCGAGTTGCGCCTGAACGGGCGGCGCGTGGGCACTGACGTCTTTGCTCCCGAGTGGACCGATTACCACAAGCGGATTCACTATCGCACTTACGACGTCACTTCGCTTCTTGCACCGGGCGCCAACACTCTCGGCGCCCTGCTCGGCGACGGGTGGTGGAGCGGCTTCGTTGGCTGGCAGGAAACCCGCGCCCGCTACGGTAGTCTGGAAAACAGCCTGCTGGCGCAACTGGAAATCGAACTGGCCGACGGCCGGCGCCTCGTCATCGGCACGGACCACACGTGGACCTGCAACACCGGACCGATTCTCAGTTCCGATTTCATGATGGGCGAAACTTTTGATGCCCGTCGCGAACACCGCGGTTGGGATTTGCCGGATTTCGCCGGCACACACTGGCTCCCGGCCCGCGAAGTTGCGCCTCCCGGGGCGCGGCTGGTGGCGCAACGCTCCGAGCCGGCGCGCGTCATGGAGATTTTGCCGCCGGTTTCGACGAATGAAATCCGGCCCGGCGTTTTTATTTGTGATCTTGGACAGAACATCGCCGGCT
>JAGWMQ010000169.1 GCA_028873125.1 Verrucomicrobiota bacterium
CAATCATTCCCAGCACGATGACCATCATGACCGGCTCGAAGGGGTGACCGCCGCCGGGCAGCGTGAACGGCCAGATTGGCGCCTTATACACCCACATGCCTCCGGCGGTCAGGAGCAAACAAGCTGTCAAGCCCCAGCCGATGGAGGGCGCCGGTCTTTCGGGCAGGCACTCCACGTCGGGCGTGCCTTCCATGCAATGAAGGTATTCGGCCCAGGCATATTCCGCGGGGCCGGCAGAGGCCGCCGCGGGAGACAGTCTGGTCACTTCTCTTGTCACTTCAATTCCGCCATCCATAAGAACCACCCCATTCCGCTTGCAAAAGATTCGGTTTCAACGTTTCCCAGGTTTGACGATGGGTTTCACCGGGCCGGACGCCATTCCTGCACCGCCAGGGCCGCGGCGCCCAGCGCCCCGCTGTACTCGCCCATGGAGGAATGGACAATGGCCGGCACATTGGCGTCGGACGCCTGGAGAATTTCCGCGGCGCGGGCCCGGAGCGGCCGCAACAGCGTGTCCCCCAGCAGCGTCAGCGGCCCGGCCAGAATCACATGCGAGGAATTCAGGGCCAGGACGAGTTGCGCCACCGCCCCGCCCAGCATCGCCGCTGCCGCTTCGATGATTGGAACGACCAAAGGGTCTCGTTGCTGCCCCGCGCGCACCACGTCCGCGAACTCCAGTGGCTGTCGCCCGGCATTTTTTCCGTGGCCGCGCCGCGCGCGTTCCAACGCCGACACCATGGCGCGCACGGAGGCGACTTCCTGGAGTTCGGTGTCCTCCGCCGCGTCGTCGCCGGCGAAGAGCCGCGCCGTGGCCCGCGACGGCCAGGGACAGCGCCAGCGTCCGATTTCCCCGGCCCGGTGGCGGGCGCCGTGTTGCAATTGCCCTCCCGCCACGATGCCCGCGCCAATGCCGCTGCGGATGCCGAGGCAAAGAAAGTTTTCCAGGCCGCGCCCCTGGCCGAACCACATTTCCGCCAGCGCCATGGAGCGGACGTTGTTTTCCAGATAGACCGGCACGCCGAATTGCGCGGCGAGCGGCGCGGCCAGCGGGATGTTCTGCCAGCGGCGGATGTATTTGTAGTGGACGGCGACCCCCCGCGAGGGGTCCACCAGCCCCGGCACTCCCACGCCGATGGCCAGCAGGCGGCTGGCGTCGTCGGGCAGCACCTCGACGATGGCCTGTTCGATCTTGCCGATGATCCGCGACGCCGAATCGGATTCCTGGATGCTCCGGTGCGCCCGTTTCAAGGGTTTGTCGGAAAAATCCACCGCCATGGCCATGATGTTGCGCGCCTCGAAATCCACCCCGATAAACCGCCCGCCGGCGGGGTTCAACCACAGGGCCGTGGGCGGCCGCCCCGTCTCGGGGGCCCCCGCCTTCTCGGATTCCTCCAGAAATCCCTCCGTGATCAGCCGTCCCACGTAACTGCCCGCCGTCGAGGGCGCGATTTGCAGCCGCCGCGCCAGTTCGACCCGGGAGACGCCCGGGCGGGCGCGCACCTGCCGGAGAATCTCCGATTCGATGCAGGCCATTTGTTCGAGACTGAGCTTCATCCGCGATTTATTTTTGATGAAAAATAACCGGTCTTCAAACGGGTTCAAGCACAAAATTCAACCGTCCCCGGTTGGCGCCCGGCCGCGGGCCGAATGCGCTTGCCCCGGGCGGGATTTCAGGCCAGTCTTGCAACGTGGCATGAATGCCTTCCAAATCATCTTCACCCCGACCAGCGCCGCCGAGTTGTCGCGGATGCCCAAGGAGTTGCAACTGCAAATCCTCGGCGGTTTCCGCGGCCTGCCGCAGCGGGTGCGCGGCACGGAGCTGGAGGCCTTCGGCAAACTGGAACGTGACGGGCGCAGCCTCCACCGGTTTCGCGTGGCGGATTACCGGGTCTATTTCGAACGGCACGAACTGGGGGTGCTCGTGCACCGGATTCTCAGCCGGCATACCTTGAAGGACTTTTTGTACCGCTCCGGACTCAAGACCGGCGAGGATGAGGCCCTCCAGGAAAATCCGAAGTTCTGGGAGCTCATCGAAGCGGCCAAAACCACCACGCAGAACACGGCGGGAGTAAAGTAGCGTCTTCCACTACGGCCACACTCTTGACGTTAAGGGTCAAATCGCGGACTATCTACAGGAAGTGATGGCCATCGAGCACAGCCGCCGTTTATTCAGATCGCGATGAAAACCATTCTGGTGTTGTCCAATCATCCCGACTTCGCCGAAACCATTCGCGCTGGACTGAATGCCGAACAGTATCGCCTCGTCCACCGGCTCAACGTGGACGAGGCCGAGCCGCTCCTGGCGCACGGCCTGGTCACCGTCGCCGTTCTGGACGTGGACATGATGGATGTGGAAGTGGTCTGGACCCTCGAACGCCTCCGCCGCCACGACGCCAAATGCCCCGTCATCGCCTACACCTCGGCGAATGAATCGGCCTGGGAGGAGGAGGCCTTTTTGCACGGCATCACCCACGTGCTGACCAAGCCCGTGCGCATCCGGCTGTTGAATTCGCTGCTGGAACGCCTCGGTCCGCCGGCGGCCGGCGCCCGCCCCGGCGCCCGAGTGGCCCCGCCCGTGCCCGTGCCAGCCCCCCGCCCGGTGGAGGCCGCGTCCCAGAACCGTTTTGTCAATGCGGCGCAGACGCTGGACGTGCTGCGTGATTTTTCATCCATCCTCACGCACTCGCTGGACGCCGAGGCCATGCTCAAGCAGTTTCTCTCCTTCCTGCGCGAGATTCTAAGCGTCAACCGCGCCGCCATCTTCCTGAACCATCCGGTGGCGCCGCCCGGTGGCCTGGTGGCCGCCGGCGACACCCGCCGGTTGCGCGCCACCGCTTCCATCGGCCTCTCCTCGTCGGGCCTGCTCGAACATTTCGATCTCTCGCTGGATTCGGGCATCGGCGGGGCGGTGACGCGGCTGGGGCGGATTCTGAAACGGGACGGCGAGGAGGCACGCGCCGACGCGGAAGTGCAGAAGGAATTTGAACTGCTGGGCGGGCAGGTGGCTGTGCCCATTCCCAACCGCGAAACGATTGTGGGCGTGGCCGTGCTCGACGGCCGGGTCACGGGTGAACCGCTGGTCAATGTCGAGCTGGAGCTGATTTTTCATCTGCTCGAGCAGGTCGGCCTGGCGCTGCGCAACATCTGGCTGCACGATCAACTGGCCGGCAACCATGAAATGATCACCGGCCTGTTGCAGGAATTGAGCAGCGCCTGCGTCGTCGTCGGGCGCGACCTCAAGGTGCTGCACGCCAACAAGATGGCCCGCCGCCATTTTGGCCGGAGAAATCCGCGCACCGGCGGCCTGGAGTTCAGCGACATGCCGCAGGAACTGGGGGCCAAAATTTACCAGGTCTTGCGGACGGGCGCGGCGCTGGGACCGTACCGCTACGAACCGGCCAATTCGCCCGGCACGATTTACAACATCAGCATCGTGCCCTTCCAGCGGCCCAACACCCTGGTGCCCGCCTCGGCGCTGCTGACGGCCGACGACCTCACGCAATCCGAGCAGTTGCGGCGACTGGAAATCGAAGCGGCCAACCTGCGCCTGATCAAGGCCATGGCCGACCGGCTGGCACACGAAATCGGCAACGCCATGGTGCCGCTGTCCACGCACCAGCAGTTGCTCTCGGAAAAATTCAAGGACCGGGAATTTCGGGAATCGCTGGACGAGGCCCTGGCCGGCACCGTCCGGCGCGTTTCCCGCCTGATCAATCAAATGCGTTTCCTGGCGCGCGAAGGGCGGTTCGAGCCGGAGGCCTTCGCCATCGGCGCCCTGATCGAGGAGGCCTATCAGGACGCGCGTCAACATCAGCCGTCCGAAGCCGCGCGGCTCGAATGCGACAGCGGCGGCAAACCGCTCATCATTACCGGCGACCGCGCCGCGCTCCGGCACGCGCTGTCGGAAGTCATCCTCAATGCCCTCCAGGCCAACCCCAAGGAGCCGAGGGTGATCGTGCGCCTGCACGTGGAACCGTCCGGCGAGGGCCAGGAACTGAAGATTGAAATCCAGGACAACGGCCCCGGCTTTACCCCCGAAGCCGCCCAGAAGGCCCCCGCGCCCTTCTTCACCACGCGCACGGTCGGCAACGGGCTGGGGCTGACCGTCAGCCGGAAAATCATCGAGGCGCACCAAGGCCGGCTGGAGATCGCCTCTCCCCGGCCGGGCCAGCCCGGGATTGTGGGGATTTCGCTGCCGATGACCGCCCCCGTGGTTGCAACATGACGCCCGATTTCCATTTCCGGTTCACATTGGAACCTGAAGCTTTTTGATGCCAGCGCGCAGGAAAATTTCGGCACGACAACGGGTGCTCGCGCAATGGCGCGGCGTGGACTTGGAACCGCAAGAAACGGCCCGGGCCGTCCGCGCCCGCGCGGTGGGCGAGGTGCTGCCACGCCTGATGACGGAGTTGCGGATGGACGCCCGCCGCGCCGAGGCCGAAATCGTCAAGGTGTGGAACTCGCTTCTGGACCCGAACCTGGTGGCGCACGCGCAGCCGGCCGGGCTGCGCAAGGGCACGCTGTTCGTGGACGTGGACAGCAGCGTCTGGCTTTCGGAAATCGTCCGCTACCGTCGCCGGGAAATGCTGGACCGGTTGCAGCACAGTTTCGGAAAGGGCCTGATCCAGAGGATTTCCTTCCGGGTGGGTTGACCGGCGCGGCAGCCGACGCCGGCCGGCGCCGAGTGAATCCATCCGACTCCCGATGGCCGCATGGAGCGGACCTTTGCCCGCCGCCGCGGATTCAGGCCATCCACTTCATGTGCTTGGGCGTGAGCAGCCACGCCAGCACCGCGCATTTTCCGGCACGCAAACAGTTCGCCTCCAGTTTGCACAGGCCGCCCTTCTTGAAGTCCATGGCCGTGTCTTCCCCGCCCGAGATCAGACGGGAAATCAGCCGGCTCAAATACGGTTCATGGCCGACCAGAAGAACGTTTACGGGCGTCGGTTTTCGTCCGTTCAATTCCCGGACCAAAGCCTCCACGGTTCCCCCGGGCGTCAACGCCTCGGAAAATTCCAGCCGCTTGTTCACCCTTAATGCCTTGGCGACAATTTCCGCCGTCTGCCGGGCACGCAGAAACGGACTGGACAAAACCAGATCGAAGTCCAGCCCCATTTTTTCCATCGCGCGGGAGGCGTTGTGAAGCTGTTTTTGGCCTTCGGCGGTGAGCGGGCGGTCCGAATCGCGCGCAAAATCCTGTGAACCGCGTTCGGCCGCGGCGCCGTGGCGCAAGATGAAGATGTTCATGAGCGAAATTTAGTCGTCCGGGAAACCTCCCGAAGTTTGACAACTCCGGGAGTCGCTTGAGAATCGCTGTTGTGAACCGCTCAAGACCAACGACAGGAGACTCAAGAAATGAACAACAACGTTTAGGAAATTTTGAACCATACGGAATGAGAATGCAAATACCATGTCATCTTCATCCCCAAATATCGGCGCAAGGCACTCTACGGATCGTTGAGGCGACACTCGGGCGGTTCATCACTCAAGCCTCGGGCTTTGCCGGAAATCGCTGACTTCTGGCAACATACTTGGGCCTCGTTTCGGCGATTGCGGGCGCGGCGCCTCAGTCCACCCGGCCCGGCGCCGGTTCGTTGGGGCCTTGGCCTTCGAAGATGGGACGCGCACCGGGGCTCTGAACTCCGCGTCGTCGGTGGCGCGGGCGTTCTCCCCTGCGGGTTCACTCGGCGTCTCGCGGGGCGTTGGGGCCGGCGCCGAGACGCCGCCGC
>JAGWMQ010000170.1 GCA_028873125.1 Verrucomicrobiota bacterium
AGTTCGACCAGGCGCGGGGCCATTATCGTGAGGTAGGCCATCATGTCGTTGCCGCCGAGGAATTGGTAGAACGCCTGCATCACGTCGGACACGCGGCCGGGCTGGACGGTCAGGCCGTCGTAGGCGCGCTTGGTCTCGATTTCCCAATGCCAGGTGTCCTCGAAGGCGCGGATCTGGCTGGCGGCGGCGGTGCCGTCCTTTTCCTGAAAGAAGGCGTTGTAGTTCTGCGCGGAGTTGAAGGGCGGATCGAGATAAATGAGGTCCACGGTCTCGTCTTTGAGGTAGCGACGGAGGATGTCGAGGTTATCGCCGTAATAAAGCGTGCCCATGCCGCGAGGATATTCAACGGCCCGGCAAAATCAATCCGCCCCGTGCGGTTCCGCGACGGTTCAAGGCTTTACGCCTTGAGCACTTCGATGAACGCCTCCTGCGGGATGTTCACGTTCCCGATGGATTTCATCCGTTTCTTGCCCTCTTTCTGCTTCTCCAGCAGCTTGCGCTTGCGCGTGATGTCGCCGCCGTAGCATTTTGCCGTCACGTCCTTGCGGAAGGCGCTCACGGTTTCCGAGGCGATGATTTTGCCGCCGATGGCCGCCTGGATTTTGACCGCAAACTGCTGCCGGGGGATGACCTCCTTGAGCTTTTCGGCCAGCGCCCGTCCCCTGCCCTCCGCCTTGCTGCGATGCACGATGCACGAGAAGGCGTCCATCGGCTCGCCGTTGACAAGCATGTCCAGCTTCACCATGTCGCTGTCCTGGTAGCCGGCCGGCTCGTAATCCATCGAGCCGTAGCCGCGCGTCATGCTTTTGATGCGGTCGTGGAAATCAATCAGGATCTCGTTCAGCGGCAGCCGCGCCGTCAGCATCACGCGTTTGGTGTCCAAGGTCTCGGTGTGGTCCACACTGCCGCGTTTCTCTGAAATCAAGGCCATCATGTCGCCGATGTTTTCATTCGGGCAAATCACGAAGGCCTTGACCATCGGTTCCTCGATTTTTTCGATGAAGGTGACCTCCGGCAGAAAGGCCGGGTTGTCTACTTCCTTGTGCGTGCCGTCGGTGAGCGTGACGTGATACACCACGCTGGGATAGGTGGCGATGATGTCCATGTTGTATTCGCGGCGCAGCCGTTCCTGCACGATCTCCATGTGCAACAAGCCCAGAAAACCGCACCGGAAACCAAAGCCCAGGGCGACGGACGTTTCCGCCTGATAGACAAATGCCGAATCGTTCAGCTTCAATTTGGCCATCGAAGCCTTCAAATGCTCGTAATCCGCCGTGTTGATGGGGTAAATCCCGCTGAACACCATCGGATGAATTTCCTTGAAGCCCGGCAAAGGCGGCGCCGGATTCCGGGCGTCGGTGATCGTGTCCCCCATCTTCACGTCGCCCGGCGATTTGATGTTGGCCGTGATGTAGCCGGTCTCGCCGGTCTCCAGTTTTTCACGGACATAAGGTTTTGGATTGAAGCTGCCAACCTCCTTGATTTCGTAGCTCTTGCCGGAATGGAGCAGTTTGACGTTCATTCCCGCCTTCACCTCGCCGTTGAAGACGCGGACATGGGTCACCACGCCCTTGTAAGTGTCGAAAAGAGAATCAAACGCCAGCGCCTGCAGGCTCCCCTGTCCCGTCGGTTTGGGGGCTGGAATTCTTTCAATGATCGCCTCGAGGATTTCGTCAACGCCGATGCCCTGCTTGGCGCTCGCTGGAATCGCCAGCGCCGCATCAATCGCCAGAATGTCCTCGAGCTGCTGCTTCGTCTGCGCGACGTTGGCGTGCGGCAGATCAATCTTGTTGATCACCGGGACGATTTCGAGATTGTGGCTCATCGCCAGGTGCATGTTGGCAACGGTTTGCGCCTCGACGCCCTGCGCGGCGTCCACGATGAGCAGCGCACCCTCGCAGGCGCTCAAGCTGCGGGAGACTTCATAGGCGAAATCCACGTGGCCGGGCGTGTCAATCAGGTTCAGCTCGTAGGTCTCGCCGTTCCGGGCCCTGTAAAGCATCGTAACCGGGTGGGCCTTGATGGTGATGCCGCGTTCACGCTCGAGATCCATCGCGTCGAGAAGCTGGTCCTCCATTTCACGGTCGGAAATCGTGCCCGTCCGGTGCAACAACCGGTCCGACAGCGTCGTCTTGCCATGATCAATGTGGGCAATGATGCAGAAATTCCTGATATGCGCCGAATCCATCGTTAAAGCGTCAAATGGTTGAATCGTGAAACCAGAAAACCGATGCAGTCGGCTCGATCGTTCAGCGATTCAACGAATATCAAGCGCAACAACATAGCCGGAAAAGGAATGAAGGAAAGAAAATTTGGCAGGGCCGGGGCGCTCCAGTTTGAAAATCGCCGCGTGCAGGCACGGTGACCGGCAAGAACCCTGGAGATCGCCTGCGCCGGCGGTCAATCCACCGGCCTCAGTTTGCCGCGCAGGACATGGATGAGCGCCTTGACCGACAGTTCAGCGAACGGGAACGGTTTGGCGATGAAGTCGTTGCCGCCGGCCAGCACCGCCCCGGATGGGTCGTCAAAGTCGCTCAGGGCGGTGACGAAAATAACGGGCGTAGTCTTGTGCCGGGGCATCGCGCGCAGCCTCATGCACAACTCCAGACCGGTCACTCCGGGCATGTCCACGTCCAGAATCGCCAGGTCAAAATCCTTTTCCCGCAGCAAATCCAGGGCGACCTTCGGGTCTTCGACGACCACGGATTGCAAGCGGGCCTTGTCGAGGGCGTACGCCACGGCGCGGCGCGAAATCGCCTCGTCGTCCACCACCAGAATGCTGACAGCGGGAAATTCCTGTTGTTCGAGCGGCGCGCCCTTTTCAAACCACTGGCCCAGAAAGTCAATGGCCGCGGCGACGGTGCGCAACGTGGAGTGGTTGACACGTTTTGGATTTTCGGAGAGTTCCTTGAGCAAGGCTTCGAGGGAGGCGCCCATTCTGGCAATTGGCGCCAGGCCGGCCAGGCCCGCATTGCCGGTCAGCGCGTGGACGCGACGGTAGAGCGCATGGATTTGCTCACAACACGCTTTTTCGCCGTCGGACTTGATCAAACTTTGCAGGTTGGCGCGCAGCGCCGCCAGCGTACCCGGCAGGTTGTCCACGAAAATCTTTCTTAACCCGTCCCGAAACTCGGCATCTGCGGTCGCATTTGCACTGCTCGGAGCCGGAGGGCTGACCGGATGCCCCTGCGAGCGGATGCCGCTGTCGCCCACAGCCTGGCGCACCAAGTCCAACACGCGCTGGGGCGTGCAGTTGGCCTTGGCAAGGCACTGGGTCGCGCCCGCTTTTGCCGCTTCCTGGATCAGGTTGGTGATGTAAACGTTGGAAAATACGATGATGGGCAGGCGGGCAAACTTGCGGCCGGCGCGGATTTGTCGGATGACGTCCACACCCGACATTCGCGGCAACAGGAGATCCAGCAGGACCACATCGGGCTGAAAGCTGCCGATCAGACGCAGGCCGGTTTCGCCCTCGGATGCGGATTGCACTTCATAGCCTTCCCCCAGCAGCTTGTTCTTGTAGATGTTGGCGACGACGGGATCGTCTTCAACGATGAGCACCTTTTTCATGGCGCGAAGGTTGCCTTTCGTTGCTGCGGGGCAGCCAGAAAATTCCGAACGCGCTCGAATTCCTTGAGGGCGCGGGCGTGAATCCGGGCCGAATCATCCAGCGTCCCTGCCCTGCCCTGGCGCTCCAATTCCAAGAACAGTTGCACCAGCGGCGTCATGCCCAGGGTGGCGCTGGCCCCCTTGCAACTGTGGGCGACGTGCCGGAGTCGTTCGGCGTTTTTGTCGCGGATGGCCGCTTCAATTTGCGCCAGTTGTCCCGCGGTTTGCTCGAAAAACAACTCGAACAGCGCGCGCGCGTCCTGCTCGTTCCCGCCCGTCAAGTCCGCGACCCGGCCCAAGTCCACGGGCGGTTCTTCGGAGGCCCCGGCGATCGCGGCGGCCGGGGCGGGAGCGGGCCGCGGCGCAGCCAGACGCGTCAGCACCTCGCGCAGGCTTACGGGCCGGATCGGCTTGGCCAGGTAATCGTCCATGCCGGCAGCCAGACACTTTTCGCGGTCGCCCTGCATGGCGTAGGCGGTCATGGCGATGATGAGGATCCGCCCGGCGCAGTTGGGATGCGCCTTCGCGTCCCGTTGGCGCTCGCGGATGGCGCGCGCGGCCTCGAGACCGTCCATCTCCGGCATCATCACGTCCATGAAAATGCAATCATACGGCCGCCGCTCCAGCGCCTCCAACGCTTCGCGCCCGTTGGCGGCCGCATCGGGCTGATAGCCCAGTTGCTGGAGGATGCGCACCGCCACCTTGAGGTTGAGCGCGTTGTCGTCGCAAACCAAAATCCGCAGGGGCAGGCGCGTGGCCAGAAGCGGCCCGCTCGGTTGCGTCACGACAACGGTTTGCCGGGCGGGCTTGGGCGCCTGCAGCGCCTGGGCGAGCGCCCCGCAAAGCTGGCTGGGTTTGACCGGCTTGGGAACATGGCAGGCAAACACCGGACAATCCAGCGACCCGCAGGCGACCGGCGGCGTGAACAGGACCAAGGGAAGGACCGCAGCCCCAGGCAGCCTGTGAATTTCGTCGGCCAGCGCCGGCGCGTCCAGGTCAGGCAGTTGCGAATCGAGAACGGCCAGGTCGAATGGGCCGTCCCGCCGGAGTTGTTCAAGCGCCTGGCACGCGCTTCCGGCGCCTTGCGAAATCATGCCCCAGCGCGCCGCCTGCGTCGCGAGTGTGTCACGGACCGTCGTGTTGCCGTCCACAATCAGCAGGCGCAATCCGGCGAGGTTCGACTGTCGGTCCTCGTGCCCGGGCCGCGGCGCGGTTGTCTCCGTGGAAACGGTCATGGAAAAATGAAAGATCGAGCCGGTGCCGCGCGTGCTTTCGGCCCACATTTTGCCGCCCATCAGCTCCACGAGCCGCTTGCTGATGGCCAAGCCCAGCCCGGTGCCGCCGTAGCGTTTGGCAATGGACGCGTCCCCCTGAGTGAACGGAGTAAACAGGCGCGCCATGCGGTCGGGCGGGATGCCCACCCCGGTGTCGCGCACCGAAAAATGCAAATGCAACAGGGACCGCTCCGGCGCCTCCTCCGACGGCTTGCGCCAAAGCGGTTTGGCCTGGATGAAGACCTCCCCCGCCGCGGTGAACTTCACGGCGTTCCCGACCAGGTTGACCAGCACCTGGCGCAGCCGCTGCGCGTCTCCGAGGACAAGGGCCGGGATCGTCTCGTCCGCTTGATAGACCAGTTCCAGGTGTTTCTCGAAGGCGCGCGGCGCGAGCAGGTCAAGCGTTTCCTCGATGGATGCGCGCAGATCAAAGGGGCGCAGGTCCAGTTCCAGTTTGTCGGCTTCGATCTTTGAGAAGTCCAGAAGATCGTTGAGGATTGTCAGCAACGATTCACTGCTGGAATGAATCGTCTGGAGGTGGCCGCGCTGCTCGGGGGTGAGCGGCGTTTCCATGAGCAGGCCAGCCATGGCGATGATGCCGTTCATGGGAGTCCGGATCTCGTGGCTCATGATCGCCAGAAAGTCCGATTTGGCCCGCGCGGCGGCCTCGGCCGCGTCGCGTGCCGCCGTCAACTCCCGGTTTGACGCAAGCAGTTTGTCGCGTCCGCGTTTGGAGCGCAGAGCGGCCCGGATGCGCATCCGCAGTTCCGCTGCTTCAGCCGGTTGGACGATGTAATCGTGCGCCCCCAGTTCAAACGCCATCAGCTTG
>JAGWMQ010000032.1 GCA_028873125.1 Verrucomicrobiota bacterium
AGTAGTCGCCTACGCCTTGTTCCGCGAGCAGCCGGAGGAGGTTTACTTGCGGCAACTGTTCGTCACACGTCACCGGCGCCGGCAGGGCATTGGCCGGAAGGCGGTGAACCTTCTCCGCTCTCAAATCTGGCCCGACAACAAGCGGCTGACGGTGGATGTTCTGGTTCATAATACCGCCGCCCTCGCCTTCCGGCGGGCGGTCGGCTACAAGGACTATTATCTCGCATTGGAGATCCTGCCGGGCGCATGATGCGGGGATTCACCCGCCGTTCCATTCTCGGCGCCCCCGTCGGCGGTTCATACGGTTGCGGGCGGTCTTTCATAACCATGCCGCGCCTCCGGTGCTTTGCCGGGCTCCGGCCAAATGACCCGGAAAACCGCTTGAAAGGAATTCGAGGAAGCCGCCTTGATTGAAGCCTTTAGCGAAGAATACCGCCACTACAGGCAACGGACCAAATGCTTGCTACCGCTGATTTATTAACAGGAGCGCCGGGTCTGGATAACATTTATCGGGAGCCAATAGGGCCACTTTGGAGCGTCAAATTTTTGCGCTGCGCCACCCCCGGACCCGTGCTATGCTGGCTTGGTTGGAGTGTTGACGACGCATTGAAAGCGCTCATCGAAACCAGAAACACGCGGCCCGAACGGGTTTTTCTCGTTGGCGCCGAAATCAAATCACGCAACGGCGCGCCCACGGGCGAGTCGCTGGCCGAACTGGGCGAGCTGGCAACCAGCGCCGGCGGCGAGGTGATCGGCGACGGGCTGCAAAAGATCGAGGCCCCCACGCCCGCCACCTTCATCGGCCGGGGCAAGGCCGCAGAGTTCGCGGGAATTTGCCGGCGCCAGGACGTGGACACCGTGATTTTTGACGACGAGCTGTCGCCCGCGCAGAGCCGCAACCTCGAGAAGATTTTCAACTGCAAAATCCTCGACCGCACTTCCCTGATACTGGACATCTTTGCGCAGCGCGCCCGGACGCGGGAAGGGAAGTTGCAGATCGAACTGGCGCAGTTGCAGCATCTGCTGCCGCGGTTGACGCGGTTTTGGGGCCACCTTTCGCGCCAGGCCGGCGGCATCGGGATGCGCGGCGGCGAAGGGGAATCCCAGTTGGAAACCGATCGCCGCCGCGTGCAGGACCGCATCGCCCGGATTTCGCGGGAGCTGGAACTGGTCCGGCAACAGCGCGGCATCCAGCGCCAGGCGCGCCAGCGGAACAACTGGCCGCTGGCATCCATCGTGGGGTACACCAACGCCGGCAAATCCACCTTGCTCAACGCGCTGACCGGCGCGGGCGTTCTGACGAAGGACGTTTTGTTTGCCACGCTCGATCCGACCACGCGGCGGTTGCGGCTGCCGACCAACCAGAACGTGCTGCTCACCGACACCGTCGGCTTCATCCGCAAACTGCCGCACGGACTGGTGGAGGCCTTCAAGGCCACCCTCGAGGAGGTGGTCCAGGCGGACTTGCTGCTGCACGTCGTGGACGTCAGCCATCCTCAGGTCGAGGAACATATCGCCGCCGTCAACGCCGTGCTCAACGAAATCGGCGCGGGCGGACATCCGACGGTGATGGTCTTCAACAAGCTGGACAAACTGGACGGCAACGGCGCGTTGACGCGGTTGCACGAGAAATTTCCGAACGCCGTGGGCATTTCAGCGACGACGGGCGAGGGGATCGCCAATCTGCTCGCCGAAATCGGCACGCAGTTGCGGCCCAAGCGCGAGTTTCTGGAATTGCGCGTGCCGCACGAGCGCGCGCAGGTCATCGCGCGGCTGCACCAGGTCGGCCAGGTGATCGAGCGGCATTACCACGGTCGAATGGCGCGGTTCAAGGCCCGCATCCCGCCCCATTTCCACGACGAGTTCGCGCCGTACATCTGTGCCAAGGCCGAATGAGGAACGCACCCCATTTGAAGGCGCTTGCCACCCACCCCCGTTTGTCTATCCTCGGGGCACTTGGAACAAGTTATGTCGCAAAGCGGTCGCCATTCCGTTCATGACAGCGATGTGTTGTGCGTCATCATGGGCGGAGGCCAGGGCACGCGGCTGTTTCCGCTGACCAAGGAGCGTGCCAAGCCCGCCGTGCCGCTGGCCGGCAAATACCGGCTGGTGGACATTCCCATCTCCAACTGCATCAATTCCGGTTTCCGGCGCATTTACATCCTGACGCAGTTCAATTCCACCTCGTTGCATGGCCACATTTCGCGGACCTACAAGTTCGACCCCTTTTCGAGCGGTTTCGTGGAAATCCTGGCGGCGCAGCAGACGCTTACCAACACCTCGTGGTACGAGGGCACCGCCGACGCCGTGCGGAAAAACCTGACGCACTTTCTCAACCATGATTTCAAGTACCTGATCATCCTGAGCGGCGACCAGTTGTATCGGATGGATTTTCGCCGCGTGGTCGCCCAGCACATCCAGACGGGGGCGGACATCACCGTGGCGACGATCCCCGTGAACCGGCAGGAATGCGCCGCGCTGGGCATCCTGCAAATCGCCGAGGACCGGCACATCCTTCGTTTTGAAGAAAAGCCCAAGGACCCGGCCTTGTTGAACACGCTGCATCTGCCGGCGGAATGGCACGAAAAACTGGGCCTCCAGAACGGAGGCGAATTGTTCCTGGCCTCGATGGGGATTTACGTGTTCAACCGCGGGCATGTCCGCGAATTGCTGGACACTCCCCTTTCTGACTTCGGCAAACATCTCATTCCGCACGCCATCCGTTCGCATCGCGTCTTCTCCTACATCTTTCAGGGCTATTGGGAGGACATCGGAACCATCCGCTCGTTTTTCAACGCGAACCTCGACCTGGTCTCGGAGCTGCCGCGCTTCAATTTCTTCGACATGAGCGCGCCGATTTTCTCGCGCCCGCGGTATCTGCCCGCCTCCAAGATCAACGGGGCGCGCATTGACCACGCGCTGATTGCCGACGGCTGCATCATCAACCAGGCGGTCATCGCCCGGAGCATCGTCGGGCTGCGCACCACCGTGGGAACGGGCACGCAATTGAACCGCGTGGTCACGATGGGCAGCGACTTTTATGAATCGGCCGAGTCCATCGCTCAAAACGAACGCGAGGGCCGGCCGCGCATCGGCATCGGCGCCGGATGCAAGATCGAAAACGCCATCATTGACAAGAACGCCCGCATTGGTAACAACGTGACCCTTTCTCCCGCCGGCAAGCCCGAGAAGGTGGACCATGAGCTTTACTACATTCGCGATGGGATAGTCATTATTCCTAAAAATGGTGTCATCCCGCACGGGACGGTGATTTGAGCCGCGGCACAGTGTTTCCCCTTCCTCCCGAAACCGGCCGCGTTTTCGGGCGGCCTGCCGGCAACCACCGCGGGCAGCGCCCGGGAAGTCCCTCAAAAAGGCCCATTTCCCGCGCGCCAAACGCGCTTTGAACGCCCGGTGTCTGCAGGTCATCTAATACTCGCTATGAAAACTACAGCATGGAGCAGTATGATGGTCGTGGGGTTGTCGGCGCTGCTGACGGCGCCGGTCTATCGGGCCTGGGCGGAGGACGCCCCGGCGGCAACCGCCAAGGCGGACAAAACCTGGACGGGCACGATTGAATCCGTGAACCCGCAGGACCGCACGCTCAAGGTCAAGGGGCTCCTGTGGAGGCGGCGGTTCAACCTCGGCGGGTCGTGCGCGTACATGTTGCTGGACAAATCCCAGGGCGCCATCGGCGATTTGCGCCCCGGTGAAAAAGTCATGGTCAGCTATCAGGTCGCAAACGGCGTCCGGGTGGCGGATCAGGTCCGGCAGGAACCCATGAGTTGCACCGGCAGGGTCAAGAACATGGATCCGACGGCGCACACGCTGACGCTGCAATCGGACCTGGTGGATCGGAAATTCCAGGTCGCCGATGATTGCCGTGTCGTGTTGCGCGGCGGCAAGTCCGGCTCCTGGGCCGACGTGCAACCAGGCGAGGAAGTGACGGTGACTTACGAAACGCCCCGCGGCACGATGACGGCGCGGGAAATCGCCCAAACCAGCACCCAATTCACGGGTGAACTGACGGCGATTGACCTCGACCGGCGAACGCTGAAGGCCAGGGGCACGTTTTCCACCAGGAAATTCATGGTGGGGGACGATTGTGCGATTGTCATCAACGGCAAGAGCGGCGGCACGTTGAGCGACCTTCAACCCGGCCGGGATTTCACCTTTAACTACGATGAAGTCAACGGGGTGGACATCGTCAACCGTATCGCCAGCGCATCGGCCCAGCAGGCCGAAACCACCGCGTCGCTGTCGCCACCCTGACGCCGTGTAGGGCATTGCATCGAACAAGGCGCGTTTCGACAGGAAACGCGCCTTTCTTTTTTCCCGGGCCGGCGTGACGAAGCCTGACGCGGCAGCAGGTGATTGCGATCCGCAAGTCCCCGGCAAACCCAATGCCTGTCAAATGCCCGTCGCAAACCAAGAAAGCAGGTCTTCTGCGCCGGCGTAAACGGACTCTCGGACACGTTCCGTCACAACAAGACCGGCCGTTCGCCCCCGGTGCTTTGAAATTGCAGTTCGCAGAGCTTTTGATAGACGCCCCCGCCCCGGAGCAGTTCCTCGTGGCTGCCCACCTCCACGATGCGTCCATGGTCAAGCACGACGATGAAGTCCGCGTGGAGAATCGTCGAAAGCCGGTGGGCGATGCAGAGCGTCGTGCGACCGCGCATCAAGGCGTCCAGCGCCGACTGCACCGCCCGCTCCGATTCGGTGTCGAGCGAACTGGTGGCTTCGTCGAGCACCAGGATGGGGGCGTTGCGCAGCACGGCGCGGGCGATGGCGACGCGCTGGCGCTCGCCGCCCGAAAGCATCACGCCCTTTTCGCCGATGACCGTGTCGAGGCCGCGCGGCTGTTGCAGGATGAAATCATAGGCGTGCGCGTGCCGGGCTGCGGAAATGATCTCCTCCTCACCCGCGCCGGGACGCCCCAGTTCGATGTTCCGGCGGATGGTGTCGTCGAACAGGATGACTTCCTGGGTGACGACGGCGATCTGGGTGCGGAGATCGCGGGTGGAAACCTCGCGGAGGTCCACGCCGCCGATGCGCACCGTCCCGGCGGCCGGGTCGTAGAACCGCAGGAGCAGGTTGGCCACCGTGGTCTTGCCGGAGCCGCTGGCGCCGACGAGGGCGACGAGCCGGCCGGCGGGGATGCGCAGGTGGAAGTCGCGCAGCGCCACTTTGTTGCCGTAACCGAAATCCACGTGGTCGAACAGAATGTCTGCGCCCGCGGCCTGGAGTTGTTTGGGTTGCGCCGGTTCGGGCACGGCGTTGGGTTCGTCCAGCAGGGCGAAGGCGCGTTCGCTGGCGGCGCGCGCCTGGACGAGTTGATTTTGCAATTGCGTCAGGTTTTTCATCGGCTGATACATCACGAAGATGCCGCCGATCAATTGCAGGAAATCGGCCGGGTTGGGATGGCCTTCCGGCCGGCAAATCAGGTAGGCCAGCAGCAGCGCCACGCCGCACGAACCGAAAAATTCGATCAGGGGACCGGGGATGCTGCCGGCACGCACGATGCGCATGTAATGGCTGACGAAGCGGCGCGCCGCGTTTTGAAACTGCCCGGCCGCGATGGGCTCCAGATTGTAAGCCTTGACAACGCGGTGACCGGTGAAGGCCTCGGTCATGGTCTGCGTCAGCTCGGCGGCCTGGGTCTGAAGTTCGCGGCTGGAGCGACGGATTTTCCGGCTGAAGATGACGATGGGAACCATGCCGGCCGGCAGCGCGACCATCGTGATGAGCGTCAGCCCCGGCTGTTCCCACAACAAAAAGGCCAGCATGCTGACCAGCGAGACGGGGTCGCGGACGATCACCGAGGTAGCGCCGCTGAGGATGGTTTGCAGCGCGCCGGTGTCGTTGACCACGCGGGAGATGAGCTGGCCGGAGGCGTTTTGGTTGTGGAAACCGGCGGACAAATCCAGCAGGTGCTTGAAAAGCCGGACCCGCACGTCGGCGATGGAGCGGCTGGCCACCCATTGCAGGAGATAGACGTTGAGGTAGCCGAAGAAACCGCGCAGGAACATGATGACCGGAATCGCCGCGATCAGCGCCACGACCGTCCACGTCACCGACCAGGTCCAAGGATGCGTCTGCACCCCGTGTTCCAACGCCACGCGCGCGCCATCAAACCAATGCTGCACGAACGCCGGCAGCTTGCGCATCGGCAACTGCACCGCGCCCGACGGATCCCGTGACGGAAAGACGGCGCTGTAAACGAACATGATCGTCCCAATCAACAGCGGCGAGACCAGTCCACTGAGGACGCCCATGAGGACGCCCAGGATCAGTCGCGCGCGATAGGGCCGGGCCAGGCCCAAGACCTTGAACAAGAACGCCAGCATGACTTTTTCTGAAATATGCCCGCCGCGCGCGGGCAAGGCGAGCAGTTTGTCGGGGCGTTCCACCGGCGCCCAAAACGCGCTTGCGTCCGGCCAGATTGAGGAATACAACCCACCCACCATGCCGCGAAATCAGGGATGCGCCGGGCCGCTGCTGACCGACCTTTACGAGTTGACCATGGCCTGCGCCTATTGGAAGGCGGGCAAGGCCGATCAGGAGGCCGTCTTTGAACTGTTCTTCCGAACGGCGCCTTTTCATTGCGGTTTCACCGTCGCGGCGGGCCTGGCGCCAGCCCTGGATTTCCTGGCCGGCTTTTGTTTCACGGAGGAGGACAGGGCCTTTCTCGCCGCGTTGCGTGGCAACGACGGCCAGCCCTTGTTCGACGAGAAGTTTCTGGATTATCTTGGCGCCTTGCGGTTCGCCTGCGATGTTCACGCCATTCCCGAAGGCACCGCGGTCTTCCCGCTGGAACCATTGCTGCGCATTCAAGGGCCGATTCTCCAATGTCAGTTGCTCGAGACGGCGCTGCTGAACCTCATCAACTTTCAATCGCTGGTGGCGACCAAGGCGGCGCGGGTTTGCCTGGCGGCGCAGGGCGAGCCGGTGCTGGAGTTCGGCCTGCGCCGGGCGCAGGGTGTGGACGGCGCGTTGGCGGCCAGCCGGGCGGCCCACATCGGCGGCTGCGATGCCACGTCCAATGTCCTGGCGGGCAAGCTCTACGGCATCCCCGTGCGCGGCACCCACGCCCACAGCTGGGTGATGTCCTTTGACGACGAGCGCGAGGCCTTCCGCGCCTACGCCGAAGCCACGCCGAACAACTGCATCTTCCTCGTGGACACCTACGAAACCCTGGAAGGCGTCCGGCGGGCGGTCGAGGTGGGACGGTGGTTGCGCGACCGCGGCCATGAAATGGCCGGCATCCGGCTGGACTCGGGCGACCTCGCCTGGCTGAGCATCGAGGCCAGAAAAATCCTCGACGACGCCGGCTTCCCGAACGCCGTCATCGTGGCCAGCAACGAACTGGACGAGCACATCATCGCCAGCCTCAAGGACCAGGGGGCGAGGATCAACGTCTGGGGGGTGGGCACCAAGCTGGTGACGGCCTACGATCAGCCGGCGCTGGGCGGGGTCTATAAACTGGGCGCCGTTCGCCGCCGGGATGGACGGTGGCATTACAAGGTGAAATTGAGCGAGCAGACTGCGAAAATCTCGACTCCGGGAATCCATCAAGTCCGGCGCTTCCGTTCGGGCCGGGAATTCATCGCCGACGCCATTTATGACGTGGAACAGGGGGCGCCGGAACAGTTCACCATGGTGGATCCATGGGACCCGACCCGCCGCAAACACGTGGCCCCCGGGACAGCGTTCGAGGATCTGCTCATCCCCGTCTTCAAGAAGGGCCGGCCGGTTTATCAGTCGCCTCCGCTCCATGAAATCCGCCGGCGCACCCAATCACAACTTGCGATGTTCCATCCGGGGGTGAAGCGGTTCATCAATCCGCACCAGTATCCGGTGGGGCTGGAGTCGGGATTGTACGACCTCAAGACCGAACTGATTCTCCGCGCGCGCGGTGAAAAATAAACCGGCTCGTGCGACATTCCATCTATGAGAGCGTTGGTTCTGACGGATCTCCAAAACGACTTTCTGCCTGGCGGCGCGCTGGCCGTGCCCGATGGCGACTCCGTCATTCCGGTGGCCAACCGGCTTCAGCCCCTCTTTCCGCTGGTGGTGGCCACGCAGGATTGGCATCCGCCCAATCACGGCAGTTTCGCGGCGAATCACCCCGGCAAAAAGGTGTTCGAGCAAATTGACCTGAACGGATTGCCGCAGACACTCTGGCCGGTCCATTGCGTGCAGGGAACACCGGGCGCCGAACTGACGGCCGGTCTGGACCGCGCCCGGATCGCCAAAATCTTTCACAAAGGCAGCGACGCGGAGATTGACAGTTACAGCGTCTTTTTCGACAACGGCCACCGCCGCGCCACCGGCCTAGGCGATTGGCTCAAGGCCAAGGGCGTTGCGGAACTCTTTGTGTGCGGCCTGGCCACCGACTACTGCGTGAAATTCTCCACGCTGGACGCCGTCCGGCTCGGCTTCAAAACGTATCTGATTGAGGACGCCTGCCGCGGCATCAATCTGAAACCGGACGACGTGAAGAAGGCCATTGCCGAAACGCTGCGGGCCGGCGTGGTGGTGGTGCAAAGCACGGAGATTGGCGGGCGGATATAAGGGGCGACACGCGTGCCTCTGCAAGCATTCCGGCTTGCCTCGCGTCAAAGCCCGGGTTTAATCGCACCGAAATGAATCGGCTGGTCAACGTGCCCCTGCTCGCGGCCTTTCTTCTGACGGGCGGTTGCTCCACACTGACGCCCGCGATGAACTCCAAACTTCAGAATTACCGCCTGGACTACGAGACACCGATTGATCCGGCACTGCAAGCGAAACTCCGGGAAATGGATTCAACGTTGCGCGCCCAATGGGGCATCGCGGCCGACCAAACCGCCGTCGGCTTTCTGGATTTGCGCACGTTGCGGCTGGCCATGCTCCACCCCGACCGCGAAGAGTACGCCGCAAGCGTCGCCAAGATCGGCATCCTGCTGGCCTACTTTCAATTCCATCCGGCGGCGGCCACAAACCTGGACGCAGCGACACAACACGAGCTCGGACTCATGATCAAAGCGTCCAGCAACGAGATGGCGACCAAGTTTGCGCGGGAAATGGGCTTGAAAGCCATTCAACGGGTCCTCTCGTATCAGTTTTACGACGCCGGTCATGGCGGCGGGCTTTGGGTGGGCAAGTATTACGGCCAGAGCGGCGAGCGTTACGGCGATCCGGTGGGCGACAATTCCCACGCCGCCACGGTGCGCCAGTTGTTGCGGTTTTATCTTCTGCTCGAACAAGGCAGGCTGGTCTCGCCGGCGGCCTCCAGAGCCATGCTCGAAATTTTCGCCTCGCCCGACATACCCGCCGACGACATCAAATTCGTCAAGGCGCTGTCCGGCCGGCGCGTTGAAATCTTGCGCAAGTGGGGTTCGTGGGAGGACTGGCTGCACGACACGGCCATCATCACCGGACCGGGACGGCATTACATCCTGGTCGCATTGACGCATCATCCGCGGGGGGACGACTATCTGGCCGGCCTGGCGGTGGCGGTGGATGATTTGATGACGCGCGAGGCGAAAGCCGAAGAGTGATTTGCGCTCCACGGACTGGATAAGCCGCAAAACATCTCGAACAGCCCAAGTATTTTTGGCAGGCGGCGCGCCAATGAGCGCGAATTCAACCGGTGGGAACCGGCGGCGCGGCTGTTTGGACTTCCTGCCGCCCGCTGTGGATCGCCGCCACCAGCTCCCGTGCCGTCCAAAGGCCATCAGGTCCGGCAAATTTGGTCTGGACAACTGGCCGCCCACACCGAATCTTGCGCGCAAATGCCTGAAATTTCCAGCCCGCCTCCCGCGCCGCCCGAATCCCGGCGCTTGATGTCCCTCGACGCCCTGCGCGGCTTCGACATGTTCTGGATTCTCGGCGCCGATTCGCTGGTCCATGCGCTCCATAAGATGAGTCCGAGCGCGCCGACGACGTTTCTGGCCACGGAACTCGACCACGCCGAATGGCAGGGCTTTCATTTCTACGACCTGATCTTTCCGCTGTTTGTTTTCATCATGGGCGTTTCGACGGTCTTTTCGCTGACCAAAATCATCGCCCGGGAAGGGCGCGCCGCCGCCGTGAAACGGATCCTGCGCCGGGGCATTCTGCTGTTCATCCTCGGTCTGATTTATTCGGGCGGCTTCACCTACCCGTGGCCGGACATGCGGTTGCTGGGCGTCCTGAACCGCATCGCGCTCTGCTACACCTTCGGCGGATTGCTGTTCGTTTTCCTCCGCCCGCGGGCGCTGGTCGCCGTCGCCGTCGCGCTGCTGCTCGGCTATTGGGCCATGCTCGGTTTCATTCCCATCCGCGACATCCACCTGAAAAGCGATCACCTCGCCGCGCGCGCCGAGAAGGCGGGCGACGAGACGCTCGCCGCCGAATTTCGCCATGTCAGCGGGGACCCGTCCAGCAACCCCTCCGCAATGCGGGATGGTCCGGTGTGGACCGCGGCGCAAAAGATGTTTCTGGCCACGACCAACACCGTCAACGGCAAATTCGAGATGGGCTACAATCTGGCCAATCATTTCGATTTTGAATACCTCCCCGCCCGCCTCTACGACGCCTTCTGGGACCCCGAGGGCCTGTTGAGCACCCTCCCGGCCATCGCAACCGGGCTGTTGGGCATTTTTGCCGGACTGTTCATCCAAAACAAATCCGTGTCCGACGGGAAAAAAGTGGCCTGGCTCCTCGGCGCGGGCGCGGCCGGCGTCGCGCTTGGGTTTTTGTGGGGCCTGGACTTTCCCGTCATCAAGAAAATCTGGACCTCGTCCTATGTGCTCGTGGCCGGCGGTTACAGCGCACTGCTGCTCGGCGCGTTTTATTGGGTGGTGGAGGTGAAACAATGGCGGGAGTGGTGCCAGCCGTTCGTCTGGATCGGGATGAATCCCATCACCCTTTACATGACCGACAATCTCCTCGACTTTCACAGCCTGGCCATCCGGCTGGCGGGCGGGCCGGTGAAGGGCTTCTTCGACACGCACGTTGCCGCCGGCTGCGGCGACCTCTTCATTTCCACGGCGGGCGTGGCGTTGTTCATCGGGTTTGCCCGCTTTCTCTATCGCCGAAAAATCTTCCTGCGGCTTTGACCCCGCCATTTGAACGCCGTCAGCGCGGCAACCAATTTTTCCAGTTGCGCGCCGGTATGCTCGCTGGAGATGGCGAAGCGGAAATAGCCGTTCGCGTCGCCGCCGGGATAGTTCAGAAACGGTGGATAAATTCCCGCCGCCAGCAAGTGCCTTTTCAGCCCGTCTGTGTCAGAAGCGGTTTGGGTGTGGATGGGAATGACCGGGCCGGGCGCTTCAGGAATGCTCCAACCGGCCTTTCGCAAGGCGGCTTTTGCGGAGGCCGCGTTTTGGTTCAACCGCCGCCGCAAACGGTTTCCGTCAGCGCGCATGATTTCGACCGCCCGCAACGCCGCGTTCGCCAGCGGCAACGGCAGCGGCGTGCCGCCGATAAACGAACGGCTGCGCTCGAAAATTCGTCGGCGCAATTCGCGCGTGCCAAGAATCGCCCCGCCAAAAACGCCGAACGCCTTGCTCAACGTGATGCATTGAATGATCTGCCGGCGCCTCACGTTCTCAATTTCCGGCGCGCCTTTGCCGGTCCGGCCCAGAACGCCCGCGCCGTGCGCGTCGTCCACGAGGATCAAACCATTTCTCGGCAAACTTTTCAGATAAGCCCTGAGCGGCGCCACCGAGCCGAAGTGTGAAAACATGCCGTCGGTCAACACCATGGGCCGGGCGGCGCGTCCGCAGCGGGAAATCGCGCGGGCAAAATCGTCCACGTCGCGGTGTTTGAATTTGAAGATCGGACAATTCAGTTGATGCGCCGCCTCCTGCAACGCCGGATGCGCGCGTTCGTCCACCAGCGCATGGGAATATTTTCCAGCCAGCGCCTGTGCCGCAACCGCGCCCGTCAGGTAGCCGGTGGGAACCAGCAGGGCGTCCCGGACGCCGAAAAAATCCGCGAGTTGCTTTTCCAGCGTCTCATAAATTTTGTGATGCCCCGAGGTCAGGCGGGATGCGGCGACGTTCAATCCAAATTTTCTCAAGCCGTCCGCGGTGGCCTTGAGGACGGCGGGATGACTGGCGAGCCGGAAATAGTCGCACCCGGAAAAATACAGAAGCTTGCGGCCGCGCCAGCGGACAAAATTGCGGTCCAGTTGTTGCAAGGGTTCCGGCGCATTCACGGATGGACGGTGCCAGAGAAGCGACGGGTGGTCACGCGGGAAAAAACCACCGCTCGGAACGAGCACGGGGAATATGCGCCGTGGTGTGCGATGGCGTGACGTCGCCTTCCTCGACGCGACACCTCGCGTTGAACCAAAGCGCGGACGTGTTCGCGCACTCCAAAACGGGCGGGCGCGCGCGGCGGGGGAGCGCGGGCGTCTTGCCTGCTGGTGGCCGTCTTCGGGCGTCGCGCCCGAACGATTCGTTGAACCACTCACTTCGCAGGGAGGTTTTCGGCGCGACGCCGAAAACGGCAACCGGGACGGTTGCGCTCCCCGAATCGGATTGGCGCGGTCGGAGGGCGGGGGCGGCAAAGTCCACGCCGGGTCAAGGGCCCAGGGCGGCCCGCCTTTTGGGATGGACGACATGGACAAACAGCTATTTACTACGTTAAGGTTTTGTATGAGCGAACAGGTCAGTCCGCCGGCACCGCGTTACGTGAGGCTGCAATTGAATCGAAACCAGTCCGTTGTCCCGAAAATTTCGGAATGGGATTTTTCGTCCGTCACCGGCGAGCAACCGGCGTTTGCGTTGACGTGGGAATACGCGCGGGAATCAGATAAATGGTTTTAACGCTTTAACGTTTCAAGGAAACTCATGCGCATCACCGGCGGCCGCGCGGCGCGGCGGATTCTTAAGGCTCCCAAGGGCTTCGCCATCCGCCCGACGCCCGACCTGGTCAAACAGGCGGTGTTCAACTCGCTGGGGCCGCGGGTGGTCGGCGCGCGCGTGCTGGAATTGTTCGGCGGCTCCGGGGCGTTGAGCCTGGAAAGTTTGAGCCGCGGAGCGGCCGCGGCATTGTGCGTGGAAAAATCCCCCCGTCACGCGGCCTTCATCCAGCAAAACGCGGCGGCGCTGCCCGGCGTCCGGCTGCGCGTGCGGACCCAGGACGTTTTCGCCGCCCTGGCGCAACTGGCGGCCAACGGCGAAAGTTTTGACCTGATTCTGGCCGATCCGCCTTACGGCGAAAAAAACGTCGGGCGCCGCTCGACCTCCGACGCCCAGCAATTGCTCGATGATGAAAACCTGCCGCGGCTGCTGGCGCCCGGCGGAAGGTTCGTCCTGGGGCACGCCAAGCGGGACACGCTGGAAATCGCCGGGCCATGGCGCGAAGTGAAATCCCTCAAGCACGGTGACAGCGTCATGCGCTTCTTGGAAAGGCCGGAGGGGACGCCCCCCGCTTGAAAAAAAACGGGGCCTGGTTTGACCCAGGCCCCGCTGCGGAAAACTCAGCGACGGTCAGTAACGGCTGCGGCCGTATTCACGGCGCGGACCGCGGCCGCCTCCGGAACGCTCCTCGCGCGGGCGGGCGATGTTGACCGTGAGCGCGCGGCCGCCGATCTGGGCGCCGTTCAGCGCGTCAATGGCCTTTTGCGCCTCTTCGGGCGAGCTCATGGTGACGAAACCAAACCCGCGGGGACGACCGGTGGACCGGTCGGTCATGAGGTTGGCTTCCACGACGGTGCCGTGCGCCGCAAAGGCGTCGTGCAGGTCGTTTTCCGTGGTGTCGAAGGAAAGATTTCCTACAAACAATTTGCTATTCATGTGATGTTGAACTGTGAGATAAAGCGATGCTTTTGCCAGACCGTTTCCGTTTGTCGGATTTCAAATCATCACTGAACCAGGTTCACTTGAAGATTCACCATGTATGGAAGCTCTAAGCTTTCTAACAGACCGGATAAGGATGGCATCGTGTCCTGGAATTGGCAAGAGATATTTCAAAAAATCTTTTGGACCGCGGGCCTGCGCCGCATGCCCTCGGTTTAACTCGGCATAACTGGCTATGGATGAGTGCGTTGACACGCGCCAATCAGGCGAAGTCGTTCCGTAAAACAATGCGATAGCGCGCCCGACCGGCGCGCAAATGCTCCAGCGCCTCGTTGACTTTGGACATCGGAAAGACCTCGACCACCGGGGCGATGCCGTGTCGCGCGGAGAACTCCAGCATCCGGGCCGTGTTGAACGGGCTGCCCAGAGGCGTGCCGGAAAGGGTCTTTTGTCCGCCGATCAGCGAAAACGCCGTCACCGGGATCGGTTCGAGCACGGCGCCCACGATGTGCAGCCGCCCCTTGGGGGCCAGGCAGCCGAGAAACGCCTCCCATGGCAGCGGGGCGTTGACCGTGCTGAGAATGAAATTCAGCGAGCCGGCGATTTTTTGAAGTTGGGCCGCGTCGCGGGAGTTGACCACGTGATGGGCGCCGAACTTGACCGCCTCGTCGCGCTTGGAGTCGGACGACGAGAACCCGGTTACTTCGCAGCCCCACTTGTTCAGAAATTGCAGCGCCAGATGCCCCAGTCCGCCGATGCCGATCACGCCCGCGCGGTCGGTGGGCTGCACGCCGCACTGGAGGAGGGGATTGAACACGGTGATGCCGCCGCAGAAAAGCGGGCTGGATTTCTCCGCGTCCAGCGCCTCGGGTAGCGGCACGGCCCAAGCCCAATGACAGCGCACGTGGTTGGCGAAACCGCCGTGGCGTTCCACGATGGTCGCCTCCGCCGCCGGGCAGAGGTTGTGGTTGCCGGACAGGCATTGCGGGCAGGCCATGCAGCTTCCCGCATACCAGCCCAGCCCGACGCGCTGTCCGATTTTGACGCCCCTGACTTGAGCGCCGACGGCCGCGACGCGCCCGGCCACCTCGTGCCCGGGCACGAACGGATACTTCGTGATGCCCCATTCGTTGTGCCACATGCTCAGGTCGCTGTGGCAAACGCCGCAATACGCGACGGCGATCTCCACCTGATCATCCCGCAACGGGCCGGGATCGAACTCAAACGGTTGCAGTTGCGCGCCGCGAGCGGAGGCTGCGTAGGCTTGGAAGGTCGTGCCCATAATAAACTCACTGGTAGCACAAGTCCGCAGTTTCCGCGAGCCGGGGCGTCGAAAAACCGGATCAACGGCGAAGGCGGGGCGCGGGCTTCCGAAAAAGGGTCCGCCTCAGAACACCACCGGCACCCCTTCTTCGAGAATTCTGATGTGTCGGGTCAGATTCTCCCGGGCGGCGATTTCCCGAAGCCAGCGCGGCGGCTCGTCCAGTGCTTCAAACGACAATCGGAACGTCCCATAATGCATGGGCACGAGCCATTGGGCGCCCAGTTCCTTGAAGACTTTGATGGCCTCGTCCGGCCCCATGTGCACGTGTCGGAACGATTCGGGGTGATAGGCACCGATCGGCAGCAGGGCGATTTCGGGCGAGTATTTTTTCCCGATTTCGGCAAAGCCGTCGAAATACGCGCTGTCGCCCGCGTGGTAGATCCTCCGCCCTTGATGCTCCAGCACGAAGCCGCCGTAGCCGCGGTGATGGTCGTGGAGCGTCCGGGCGCCCCAATGCCGGCTCGGCGTGAATGTCACCTTACAGTCGCGATGTGAAAAGCTCTCCCACCAATCCAGTTCGATGACGCGCGTGAAGCCGAGGTTGCGGGCGAGTTCGCCTACGCCGCGCGGCATCACGCCAATTTTGGGCTGCGGCAACTTGCGCAGGGTGGGCTTGTGAAAATGATCGAAGTGGGCGTGGGTCAGCAGCACCAGGTCCACCGGCGGCAGGTCGCGGATTTTCAAGCCGGCGCGCCGGATGCGTTTGAGCAGAAACAGCCAGTTGGCAAAGTTCGGGTCAATCAGCACGTTCAGATCCGTGAACTGGATCAGAAACGACGCATGGCCAATCCACGTGACAGCCACCTGCCGGCGCTTGAGCTTCGGAAAGACCGGACGCCGATGCTGGCCGGTGCGTGGCGTGAGCCAGGCCTTCCAGACCAGTTTCTGGAAGAACGTGCGCGGATTGAAGTGCCGCGACGGCGTCAAGTCCTTGAACGAGCGCGGAAATCTCCGGCGCGGCGAAGCTGGTTTCGTCATACGGCCAACGTATTCTAGCCCCCCGCCGCCTTGAGTGAAATGGAAAATCAATCCGCGACATCCGTTCAATCCCCTGCTAAATTTCCCGCATGAAGCACGCGGCCAAACAGCTCGACGCCTTCTTGCGCAAAACGCCGAAGCTTGGCAAAGGCGTTTATATTGCCCGGACCGCCGTCGTGCTTGGCGACGTGACCCTCGGCGCGCATTCCAGCGTGTGGTACGGCGCGGTGTTGCGCGGCGATATCAACCGCATTGTCGTGGGCCATCACTCCAACATCCAGGACAACGCCGTGCTTCACCTTGCGGATGATCTCCCGTGCCTCGTCGGCAACTGGGTCACCGTGGGCCACGGCGCCATCGTTCATGCGTGCCGGGTGGGCGATGAAGTGCTCGTGGGCATGGGGGCCGTGATTTTGGACGGCACAGTGGTCGGCCGACAATCCATCATCGGGGCGAAGGCACTGGTGACCCAGGGCACGAAAATTCCCCCCGGCTCGCTCGTCCTGGGCGCGCCGGCCGGAGTGGTCCGCAAACTGTCCCGGCCGGAATGCGCCGGCCTGAAATGGTGGGCGGAAAAATATGTGGAAAACGGCGCGTATTGCTTGAAGCACAAAATCAACCTTGGCAAACCGATGACGGGTGTCGCTGTTTGACGGATGCATCGAAGGGGCGCGACATGCAGACGGCATCGGTCGCGCTCCTCGTCAATGCCGGCTGATCCGGGCGCGGGAAAGGCCGAATCACTGCATGCCTTCGGAGCAACGTGGGAAACCGCCGACCGCCGGCATCCGGGTTTCAATGGCATTCGCCATTGACACGCACGGTCGGGGAATTTAAGAGTAGGCGTGCGTTTCACACCCGGCCCGCATTTATGAAACCGACAAGCTCGAGTTCCAAGCCCGGACGCCCTTTTCTTTGGGTGTTCACGCTGCTGGTCATCGTCCTGGGCGTGCTCTTCTGGAAAAGCTTTGTTCCCGGCTATGTCCAGTTTTCCAACGACGCGCCGCTGGGCCAAATGCACCCCGACTGGGTCAAGCTGCCGTCGGGCATCTTCGGTTTGTGGTCTGATTTGAATGACATCGGCTTTGTCGCGGGGGCGTTTTCACCCAGCGTCACCACGCTGATCCTCTGGCTCTTTGGACCGGTCGGCACCTCCAAATTCCTCATCCCGGTCGCCCTGCTTATTCTGGGGCTGGGCACCTGGGCCTTTTTCCGACAGTTGAGACTCGCACCCGCGGCGGCGATTTTGGGCGCGCTGGCCGCCGCGCTCACCTCTACTTTCTTTTCCGATGCCTGCTGGGGTGTCGCCGGGCATGAAATCGCCTTCGGCCTGGATTTTCTGGCGCTGGCGTTGATCGCGTCCAACGGGCCGGATACGCCGAGGTCGCTGCGCTGGACGCGCCTGGCGCTGGCCGGACTGCTGGTGGGCCTCAACGTGGCCGACGCCGCGGACATCGGCGCCATCTTCAGCGTGCTCGTAGCCGCCTTCACCGTGTTTCATTCCTGGTGCGGGCTGGGCGGCGCGCCGATGGCCCGATTGGCGCGCGGGGTCGGGCGGGTCATCGTCATCGCCCTCTTTGCCGTGTTCATCGCCGCGCAGGCCGTGGTGACCTTGATCACCTTCGACATCAAAGGCGTGGTGGGCACCGGCCAGAGCGCCCAGGCCAAGGCAGCCCACTGGGATTTCGCGACCACATGGAGTTTTCCCAAGGCGGAAACCCTCGGGATTATCGTTCCCGGACTGTTCGGCTACCGCATGGACACGCCGGAGGGCGGTGAATACTGGGGCGCCATCGGTCGGGATCCGGGTTGGGACCGCTACTTTGCCGGCCAGCAAAGCGCGCCACCGGCGGGGCAACTGCGTTTTTGCGGCGCGGGCTACTACGCCGGCGTGTTGGTGGTTCTGGTCGCCCTCTGGGCCATCGCGCAGGTGTTCCGCGGGAGGGACTCCGTATTTTCCGAAACACACCGGCGGTCGCTCTGGTTCTGGACGGCGCTCCTGGTTGTCTCCTTGCTGCTGGCCTGGGGGCGGTTCGCCCCGTTCTACGCGCTTCTTTACAAGCTGCCCTATTTTTCCACGATCCGAAATCCAACCAAATTTCTTTTCGTCTTTGCGTGGGCACTGGTCACGATTTTTGCCTACGGGATTCACGGACTGAGCCGGCGGTGCTTGGAGGTGCCGACGGCCGGTGCGGCCTCGCCGACCGCCCGGCTTAAATCGTGGTGGGCCAGGGTCCGTGGGTTCGACCGCAACTGGACCTGGCTCTGTGCCGTGGTCTTTGCGGCCAGCCTGCTGGCGTGGCTGATCTTCGCCCTGAAAAAGCCCGCCCTGGTCGGCCTGCTGAAGGCCACGGGTTTCGACAGCGACGAGATGGCCGGCCTTATCGCCGACTTCAGCATCCTGCAGGTCGGCTGGTTCATCTTGTTTTACCTGCTGGCAGCCGGGCTGCTCACGGCGATCCTGAGCGGGCAGTTTGCCGGAAGCCGGGCCCGGTGGGCGGCCATCCTGCTCGGGGCGCTGCTGGTCGCGGATTTGGGGCGCGCGGACCTGCCGTGGATTGTGCCGCTGAATTATCTCCAAAAGAACGACGTGGATCCGGCCAATCCGACGAATTCGATCAACCCGGTCATCAACTTTCTGCGCCACAAACCCTACGAACATCGCGTGGTCGGATTGCCGGTGCCCCCGCAACTGGCACAGCGGTTCGCCCTCTTTGAGGAAATGTACCGGATCGAATGGGCGCAACATCATTTTCCCTACTACAACATTCAGTCTTTGGACAAAATTCAAATGTCACGCCCGCCCGTGGATCTGGCGACCTACGAAGAGATGGTGACGCAGAACGTCACCCGGTGGTGGGAATTGACCAATACGCGGTACATCCTGGCACCGGCGGCCTTTCTCGACGCGCTGAACCAGCAGCTCGATCCGGAGCACCACCGCTTTCGCATCGCCATGCGTTTTGACATCGCACCCAAACCGGGCGTCACGACCCAGGACATCAATGCCGATTTGCAGCGCGGCATTGTGCCCGGTCCCAAGCTCACGGCCGTGGAAAATCCGACCGGCGACTACGCCGTCGTTGAGTTCACCGGCGCGCTGCCCCGCGTCCGACTGTATGCCCATTGGGAAACCAACCGCCCGGCCGAGTTGCGCGGCTTCACCGCCAACGGTCTGAATCCGAGGGAGCTGGACGCCCTGAACAACGCCGGCACCAACGGATTTCTCATCTTGAAAAAGCTGCTCTCGCCTTCGTTCGACCCGTGGAAAACCGTGTTGCTGGATCAGCCGTTGCCGCCGCAGGAGACCGCCGCTTCAACGACGAACCAGGATGCCGGCACCGTCACCTTCGAAAGTTATGCGCCCAAGGACATTGTGCTGGAGGCGCACGCCACCGTGCCCTGCGTGCTGCTCTTGAACGACAAGTACGATCCGGACTGGCACGTGCAGGTGGATGGAAGGCCTGCGCCGCTGTTGCGCTGTAATTTCATCATGCGCGGAGTCTATCTGACCCCCGGTGCGCACACCGTTGAATTTTGGTTTGATCTGCCGCACAAGCCGCTCTACGTCAGCCTGGCGGCCGTCGGCGTCGGCATCCTCCTGCTCGGTTTTATGGTGGCTTCGACGCGACGGAAGCCGGGTTCCTCTCCGGGACAGCAATGAGCCATCAGGAAACGTACCTGCACAACGAAGCCTACGCCGAGTTTCTGGCGAGTGAGGATCCGGATTTTTACAATAAATATGCCGAGGCGCTGTGCGCAGCGCAGTCCGGCGCGCGTATCCTCGATGTGGGCTGCGGGGTCGGACAGGTCGTCCGGCGCCTGACCGACCGGGGCTACGAAGCCTACGGCGTGGACGTGTCGGAGCCGAACATTGTCCGGGCCGGCCGACTCAGCCACCGCTGCCAGATGTACGATGGCCGGCATCTTCCCTTTCCCGATGCGCACTTTGACAGCGCGGGCGCGTTCAACGTGCTCGAGCACGTGGAGGAACCGGAAGCCTTCATCCGGGAACTCGTTCGCGTGGTTCAGCCCGGCGGACGTGTTGTCCTCTCCAGCCCCAATTTTTTCCGGGTCATCGGCTTTCGCGATTATCATCCCAAAATGCGCGGCCTGGCGAACAAGCTCCGAAATTGGAGGCGGCTGCGCGAAAAGCGGCGGCAAATCAAAACCGCCCCCCAGGGCGTGCGGTTTGACCGCATGACCGCGATTGTCAAAACCCCGTTCACGCCGGACGACGACGCAATCGTGGCCACCAACGCGATGGAAATGGAGTTTTTCCTGAGGCAGTTCGGCTGCCACATCGAATCCGTTACCTGCACGGACCGGCGGGTGTCGTGGCCGCTCGATTTTTTGTTGAACCTCACGCCGCTGCGCTATTGGATGTTCAACGCCTTCGTTGTCGCCCGCAGAGTTCGCTGAAGCCGCGTCCGGTCACAGCCCCGTCGGGTGGTCCAGAAACGTCCAGGGCAGCTTGAACTGTTTGGAGAGATGCGCCGCCAGGGCCTTGACGCCGAAGGTCTCCGTCGCGTAATGGCCGCCGTAAAAGACGTTCAACCCCAGTTCCTCCGCCAGCGCGAACGTCCAATGCGGCCCCTCGCCGGTGATGAACGTGTCCACGCCTTCAGCCGCCGCCAGTTTCAAGTCGCCGCCCGCGCCGCCGGTGACGACGCCCACGTTCCGGCAAATTTCCGGTCCGCCCGGAACCAGGCGCGGCCTGGCGCCGGTGGCGCGCTCCAATCGGCCGGCCAGTTCCGCGCGTGAAAGGCGAGCCGCCGATTTGAAGCCGATCGGCCGGCCACGGGCCGCGAAAAACGGCTTTAAATCTCGCAAGCCGAGCGCGGCGCAGAGCCGCGCGTTGTTGCCCAGCCGCGGATGCGCGTCGAGCGGCAGGTGCGAGCTGTAAACGGCCAGATCGTTCCCGACCAGCAGGCGGAGCAGTTCGTGAGTTTTACCCGTCCACGGCTGCCGCGCGCTCCAAAACAAGCCATGATGGACCAGGAGCAAATCCGCCTTGGCGGCGACGGCGAGTTTGATCGTGGCCAGACTCGCGTCCACGGCGGCGGCAATCCGCCCAACGCCGCCGGTGTTGGCCACCTGCAGGCCGTTGGCCGCGCCGTCATAATCGCCGATTTCACAGGCGCGGAGGATGCGGTCGCAATGGGCGACGATGACGTCGAGTGAAATTTTCGGCATGGCGAAATTATGCGGTGGCAAAAGGTTTTGTCCAGCCCGTGAGCAGCGCGACGGCTCGATTCCGCCAGATCGGCAAAAACATCCGGAAACAACGGACTCCCGCACCCGTTGGAAGTGTGACACTGCCGGCACGCCCGATGGTTGTGGATTTTCAACCCGCAACGGCGGGTTGTCCGTTTCGTTTGGCAGGACGGACCGAATCCGCCGTTCGGCAAGCCGCTTCAAACATCAATCACCGGGCCGTCATCGTTGTCATCGTGGTTTCGCGGCGGGCGGTGATGAATGGTGAAGTGTGTGCCGCCGGTGCCGGTCAGAATATTCAGCGCCATGGAGACCAGACTGATGATGAGCGCGCCCAGGAAGGCGAAACCGAAGGTGTCCACTTCAAAGGCCGGCCCCATCAACACGCCGACGAAGTAAAGCAGCAGGGCGTTGATGACCCAGGTGAACAGGCCGAGGGTGACAATCAGCAGCGGCAGTGCCAGGAACATCAGAATCGGCCGGACAAACGCGTTGAGGATGCCCAGCAGCAGCGAGGCGAGGATCAGATCGGTGGGAGTCTGGTACCGGATGTGGCCGCGCAGGATGACGGCTGCCACCAGCACGGCAAACGTGTTGATGACCCAGCTCTGCAGAAAGCGCAGAAGTTTTCTCGTTCCCGGCTGCATGGTCGCGCAATCAAAATCCGTCGCGACAACTTGCGGCAGCGGGCCGCGAAACACAAGAGGCAATCTCCCCGGAGGCGCTTAAAACTTGCGCCGGCAATGGCCTTCTCTTAAAACAGCGCAGCATGTCCGCCACAACACCGTTTGATTTGACATCGTTCCTCGCCGCGCGCACCGCACTCGTCAACCACGCCCTGGACCGCTTTCTGCCGTCCGAAGCCACCCGGCCGGCGACGATACACAAGGCCATGCGCTATTCGCTCTTTGCCGGCGGCAAACGGATGCGGCCGGCGCTCTGTTTGGCCGCCGCCGAAGCCTGCGGGGGAAACCCCAAGCACGCCCTGCCGCCGGCCTGCGCCGTCGAATGCATCCACACCTACTCGCTCATTCACGACGACCTGCCGGCGATGGACAACGACGATTACCGCCGCGGCAAGCCGACCAGCCACAAGGTCTTCGGCGACGGCATCGCCGTGCTGGCCGGCGACGCGCTGTTGACGCAGGCGTTTGAAATCGCCGCGCAATGCGAACCTTTCCCGCGCTATCCGCGCGAAAAAATCATTTTGGAAATCGCCCGCGCGTCCGGCTCGTTGCAGCTCATCGCCGGCCAGGTCGCCGATTTGGAGGCGGAAGGGAGGAACATCTCCGAGGCGGAACTCAAGTACATCCACGAGCGCAAGACCTCGGCGCTGCTCTGCTGCTCCGTGCGGTTGGGCGGCATGAGCGCCAACTGCACCCCCGCCCAGCTCCGCGCGCTGACGGATTTCGGCCGCCGCGTCGGCCTCGCCTTCCAGGTGATTGACGACATCCTGGACGTGACCCAGACCAGCGCGCAACTCGGCAAGACGGCGGGCAAGGACACGCGGGCGCGCAAGGCGACCTACCCGGCGGTGGTCGGCCTGGAAAAATCACGGAAGATTGCCAAGCAACTGACGGCCAGGGCTTTTGCCGCGCTAAAGATTTTCAGAGGTCGTGCGGTCGCTCTTGAGGCCCTGGCGGAATTTCTACTGCAGCGGGAGAAATAATTTCTTTGCGCCGGCCATTCCGCTACCCTGCCGGTCCTGGAATGATCAGCGTCCTCGAACTCCAGCCCGCCGGCGCCGGCCTGGTTTCCCAGGTCGAGGAATTGTTTTCGCCGAAGGGGCTGCTGTCGCGCGCGAAAAACTTTGAGTTCCGTCCGCAGCAGCAGGAAATGGCCGTGGCTGTCGCCCGCGCGCTGGAGAACCGCGAGCACCTGGCCGTCGAGGCCGGCACGGGCGTCGGCAAATCGCTCGCCTATCTGGTTCCGGCGATTTTGTTCGCCGTTTCGCAAAGCAAAAAGGCCGTCGTTTCCACGCACACCATCAATTTGCAGGAACAGCTCGTGGAAAAGGACATGCCCCTGCTCGCGGGCGTGCTGGGCGCGTTGACGCCGCCGGTGAAGTTCAGCTTCACCATGCTCAAGGGCCGGGCCAATTACCTGTGCACACGACGGCTCCAAAAGGCGATGCAGCAAAGCGGCAATCTGTTCACGACCTCCGAGGCCGAGGAATTGCGGCGCATCTATGAGTGGTCCAAAAAAACGGCGGACGGCAGCCTCTCGGACTTCGACATCGAGCCGGAGCCGAAGGTGTGGGCGCAGGTCTGCTCCGAGCGCGGGCTGTGTTCGCCGAAAATCTGCGGCTACCCGTCCGATTTCGCCAAGGACCACGGTGTCTGTTTCTTCCAGCGCGCGCGAAACAAGATCCTTTCGTCGGACGTGCTGGTTTTGAACCACACGCTCTTTTTCACGCTGCTGGGCGGCGTGGACGAGGAGTCCGACGGCGGGATTCTGTTCAAGAACGACTTCGTCATTTTTGACGAGGCGCACCAGATGGAGCGCGTCGCGTCCCGGCACATCGGCTTGAGCGTGTCCAGCGGACAAGTGCGCTACTCGCTGAACCGGCTGTGGAATCCGCGCACGGAAAAGGGCCTGCTGGCGACGTTGCGGAAGGGCAACGCCGTCCGACTCGTGGCCGACATCCTGAGCGCGGCCGACCGTTTTTTCGAGAACGTCGAGGCGGCCTGCGAAGAAATCCAAAAACCCTCCGGCCGCAACAAATTTGGCGGCAATGAAAACACCGAACGGCGCCGCGCCTGGACCGAACTGCGCATCCGGCACGCCGACTTGGTCAAAGACAATCTCACGCTGCCGATCCAGCGGTTGCGCGAGGCCGTCAGCGACCTCATCAAGACCAGCGACGACAAGGACATCGGCCAGGAACTGATCGAGTGCAACCGTCGCCTGGCCGAGTTGCGGGAAGGCGTGGCCTTGTTTTTGAACCAGGGCGCCCCGGAACACGTGTATTGGGTCGAGCGCGGCGGGAAGGCGCGCCAGAACCTGACGCTCAACGCCGCGCCGGTGGACGTGGCGGAGTTCCTGCGTCGCCGCCTCTTTGAAAGCGACACGAGCGTCATCATGACCAGCGCGACGTTGGCAACGCAGTCAGTAGTCGGTAGTCAGCAGTCCGTAGCATTGCGTCCGAAAGCCAAAGCTACTGACTACGGACTACTGAGTGCTGGCTCCGCCAAACATCCCACCGCCGGCCTTAATTATTTCATCCGTCGAGTGGGAGCGGAAACCGCCACCAAGCTACAACTCGGCACGCCGTTTGAATACGAGCGGCAGATGAAACTGTTCGTGGTCAAAAAGATGCCCGACCCCCGCGAGGCCGGCTACCGCGACGCGCTCATCCATTGGATCGGGCATTTCGCGGAGCTGACGCACGGCAAGGCATTCGTGCTGTTCACCAATTTCAAGCTCATGCGGGAAATCGGCGAGGCGATGCAGCCGTTTTTTGACCGGCTCGGCGTGGCGTGTTTCGTGCAGGGCACCGGCACGCCGCGGTCCACCATGCTGGAGAAGTTCAAGGACGACGTGGACTCGGTGCTCTTCGGCACGGACAGCTTCTGGCAGGGCGTGGACGTGCCCGGCGAGGCGCTCTCCAACGTCATCCTCACCCGGCTGCCTTTCGCCGTGCCGGACCATCCCCTGGTCGAGGCGCGCATCGAGGCGATTGAGGCGCGCGGCGGCAATTCCTTCGCCGAATTCTCACTGCCGGAGGCCATTCTCAAATTCCGCCAGGGCGTGGGCCGTCTGATCCGCACCAAGAACGACAAGGGGATCGTCGTGGTGTTGGACAACCGGATTCTGACCAAGCAATACGGCCAGGCGTTTCTCGACGCCTTGCCCAAATGTCCGGTGGAAGTTGTTTGAAATTCCACGCTGAACGGCCGCCGACCAGGTTCTTGAGGCTCGTTCCTGCCGGGCGAACTCGCCAGGAGCCGTCACACCTGGCGCGCACCGGGTAATTGCCGACCCGCTTTTATTCGGAAATCGAAGGTGGATTCCCCCTCGACAGGATTGCTTCCTTGCTCTTCCGCAGGCACTCGGGGCACATGCCGTGCGTGGTCCGCGTGGCGAATTTGGAACTGAAATACCCTTCCATTTCCAGCCATTCCCCGTCGTGGCACACCTTGCGGCACCAACCGCAAATCCGCAGGAACTCCTCCAGGTAGTGCAAACGCTTGAGCAGACGCTTGGTCGCCGAATGAACCCAGGCCCAGACCAACAGGATCACCACACTCCGGAGCACGGCCCGGCGCAAGTCGGGAGCAAATGCTTCTCCAAAAAGAAGGTGAGGAATTCGGATCATTTCCGTCAGCCAGCAAAGCATGATCAGCGATGAGAAGCCGCCCGCTTCGATCCAGAGGATGGCGTCCGACTTTTCCTTGGTTTGTTTCATGCACTTAACTTTGCTGGCAACTGAAATTCTTGTCCAGAAAAAGCCGTGCTCGGCGTGCCTTGACACTCGATGCTTGAGCCAGAAACGCACCTGGCGCGCGACGCGCGCAAATGCTTCTGACCTGCCGCGCCATTGAAGAATCCACTTAACCCGGACGTTTCGCGGATTCCGCAGCCGCCGCCAGGATGATTTCGGCCGCCTCCAGCAGATTCTTGGCGCGGAAATCCGGAAGCTGCCGAAGCTCTTCCGCGCAACCGCGGTCAATGAAAATCGTGCGGCAGCCGGCGGCGTGGCCGCAATCCACGTCACGCCAGCGGTCGCCGACCATCCAGCTTCGGGCCAGATCAATGTCCAACGCGCGGGCGGCGCGCAGCAACATGCCGGGCCTGGGCTTGCGGCAGTCGCAGTTGGACAAACCCTTTCCGGGGTGGTAGCAGACTTCCACGCCGTCGAGCGGGAGTCTTCGGCGCATCTCCGCGTGGATTGTTTCAACAATCTCCTGTTTCAAAGTGCCCCGGCCCACGTCGGGCTGGTTGGTGGCCACCACGAGCAGGAAGCCGGCCACCTTCAGTTTCGCGCAGGCGGCGGGCGCGTCGGGAAGAATTTCAAATTCCGCCAGGCTCGCCGGCGCGTGCGGCAATCCGCCGCGGTCCAGCGCGCGGTTGATGACGCCGTCGCGGTCGAGAAAAACGGCGCGGCGCATTTCCGTTTTTACTTCGTGCTTTCCCATTTCGTCTGGCCGACTTTCAACCTGGGATGCGACACGAGCAGGTGCCAGATGACCGCCTGAAACGCCTCGCTGTGCGGCGTGACGTGGAGCGGGTTGACCGTAGGCACGAGCACGCACGCCGTCGCCGCTTTGGCGGTGAAGCCTCCGTCGCGCCCGACAACGCCGACGACGGAGGCGCCGATTTTTTGCGCGAGCTGGATCGCGCCGACGAGATTCGGGCTGACGTTTTTTTCCAGATTGCCGCCGCCGACGGAAAAAATCAGGAGGCCGTCCCGGGCGTCGAGCCGGCTGCCCTTGAGCCATTCGGCGAAAATCGTCGCCCAACCTTCGTCGTTGGTGCGCGCGGTCAGTTCGGAAACGTTGTCCGTCGGCGCATAGGCCTCGAAGCCGCAGATCTTGCGGAAATCGTTGACGGCGTGGCTGGCGTTGGCGGCGCTGCCGCCGACACCGAGGATGAACAGCCGTCCGCCGCGACCGCGCACGTGGGCCAGTTCGTCGGCGCATTTTTCGATGGCCTCCGCGTCCAGCCCAGCAACGACCTGTTGGACCTCGCCGAGGAATTGTTTGGCAAAGCTCATGACGATTTGGATTGTAACAGCGTTTCCAGCTCCGCCAAGCCCGCCGGGGAGCCGATTTCGTAAAACCGCTCGCGCACCTCGTAGCCGGCCAGTTGCCTCTGGCGAACCAGTTCGGCCAGGACCTCGGCCAGGTCAAACGGCGAACCGGCGGGAAAGTTCCCCAACGCGGCGGCCTTGAACACGCTCAGGCCGTAATCAATGTGCCGCATCTCCGGGGAACGGTGCTTCTTGTCGTAAACCACAATCTCGCCGTTGCGGAAGACGACGTTGCTGGCGTCGAATCGGCCTTCATTGCGATAAACGGTCATGCAGCCGAGCCGTCCGCTGCGCTGAAAAAATTCCGCGACCGGCGCCAGTTCCACCGGCAGATAGGAATCGCCGTAGAGCGCGAAAAATTCCGGGCCGAGCAGCGGCAAGGCGTGTTTGAGGGCGCCGCCGGTGCCGAGCGGTTTCGGGCTGTCGAAGGAATACTCCAGTTTCACGCCGGATTTTTCCCCGCCAAACTCGCGTTGGATCATTTCGCCGAGGTGGCCGACACACAGGACGGCGCGGCGAATCCCGCGCCGGTGAAGCAATTCGAGCTGGTGCGCCAGAAAGGGCCGGCCGGCGACGGGCACGAGCGATTTGGGGATTTTTTCGGTGAGGGGACGGAGGCGGGTGGCGAGTCCGCCGGCGAGAATGGCGACGGGAATTTGAGAAAGCGAAAGGCTCATGGGATTCCAACTTCAGCGCCGATGAGAAGTCTTGAGCGAAGATTTAGGTGCAGCGTGTCTTTCTACGCGATATGGCGTCTGACTTTCCGCCAAAGCCAAACCAAGTTGTGACTCGGTTTCGAAATGTTCAACGTGCCCATTCAATTCGACTTCAATTGCTTGACCGTGGAAGCCCGGATAAAGCGCTGCGAGTCTTGGAATGGCGTTTTCTGCCATTGCAAAATACTCCGCGTCAAGTTCCAAGCCGACGGAATCGTAGTCAACAGCTTCGGCGGCGGCGATGGTTGAGCCTGCGCCCATGAACGGGTCAAGAATCGCGCCTGCGCCTAACGGCAAAAGAGTGCGGACCAAAATTCGCATGAAATGCTGTGGCTTGAGGCACGGATGGTTGGCAATGGCTTCTTCACGCTTTGGAGTTCGTCCGCTGGGAATCGCGTCCGGCAAAGGCTTGTCCGCAGCCAAACGGCGGAGCGCGCCGGTTTTCCATTTGCGCAGATTTTCCGCGACCGTTTTTTCACGGATTGGTTTTCGGAAAAGCATCCAAGGCTCGTATGCGCCTTTTGGACTGACGCAAACTTCCGGGAATTCCGACTCCGCATTCTTTGGCCTGTCGCCTCCGCGAAAGCCGTAATAAAGCCGCACGATTGCCGGACGGACTTCAAATCCAGCCAAGACCATCGCGCTTTGGACAAGGTGCTGGAGGATTGGATGTCCGGCAACGCAAACATGAGCGCCGGGAACAAGGACGGGCATGAGAAGTCTTCCCCAATCACAAAAGCAATCGCGAAGCTGCTCCTTTTGCGTTTCCGTCAAGATGGTAAACCGAGGCAACGGGTCACGCTGACTGCCGCCAACCTTCGGCGGCAAACGCCAGACGCCGCCGCGACCAGTCCGCAATTTGGCCAGTTCCTTTTCCGAAAACTCCAAAACGCCGTAGGGCGGATCCGTGCAAACCGCATGAAACGAATTGGCCGGTTGTTCTTTCAGCCACTCGAAGCAATTTGCCTGTTCGATTCGGTGCATTTTCGTGCGCAACTCAAATTTCAACTATAGGCGAAAGACATGCAAGCCCTGATTGGGTATCAACCATAGTTGAAATGGATGCCAAAGTCGTCATCGGCCGTTTCATCCGCCAGCTTCGCGAACAGCAAGGGCTGACGCAAGACCAACTCGCGGGCAAGGTTGACCTGACCTATCAATACCTGTCCGGCTTGGAAAATGGGCGCGAGAATTTTTCAATTGATGTCGTGGAATCCATTGCCAATGCCTTGAAGCGTCCGTTGCCGCAGTTGGTAGCACGCGCTTTCTCCGATGCTGGTGACGCAGCGCCAGCAACCGTTAATCGTGCTCATTTTCGCCCAAACGTTCCGCTGCCACCGGGGATGAGCATTGACCACCTGGAATCGGCGCTAAACGCGACGCAGAGCCTTGTGGCAACCATCAACGCAAATTTGGCACGAAGCGGAGCGAAACCGTTAACCGAGTATATTCAGGGCAACAATTTCAGCGGACTTGTTTCGAACGTCCTTTGTGGCGCCTTGCACGACCATTCGCCATACAAACATAATTCTGACCAAGCGTATCCTGATCTCATCAATCCAAGAGCCAAGGCGAAAGGCAAACCGGTTGGCCTCGAAGTCAAATCCACCATTCAAATCGGGAAAGGCGGCGAAAGTCACAACGGACACTCTGGCTGGCATCTGGTCGGCTGCTTCCGAATCGAATCCAAAACCGGCAACATCCGTTTCATCCACTTGATGTTCGCTGTTCTCAACGGGCACAACCACGCCGAACCCGATTGGACTTATGTTGGCAGCAAAGCGAACCAAGACACCGGAAGCCGTCGCACCGAAACTTACAATACAAACATTTTCGGAACGACAAAGCTCCGCGATGGTTCTGTTTTTCTGGATCCCGATGCGGTCGTTTTCAAACGGTGGCGTTCAAAAAGGCGGAACAATGCACCGCCACCACCGTTTTCAATCTTTAGCAAGTGAGATTACCGTTCAATCAGTTGACTTTCAGCCAGCAGATTTTTTCGCGTGATCGGAAAGTTGTTTTTCTAGTTTAGCCCTCTCACCTCGCGCCGTTGAAAGCGTTCACGAAATCACCAGTTTGGTGCCCTCGAAATCGAACCGGAAGCGGACCTCCTTGAGTCCGGCCGTCCGCATCGCGTGGCGCAGCCGGGCCTTGTCCGCGGCATAAAACATCAGAAAGCCGCCGCCGCCGGCGCCGATGAGTTTGCCGCCGAGCGCGCCGTTGGCCATCGCGAGGTCATACCACTCGTTGATTTGGGGATTGCTCATGCCGCCGCTGCGCTGTTTTTTGCGTTGCCAGTGAACATCCATCAGCCGCGCGAATTCCTCCAGGTTTCCGGATTCGAGCGCGCGGCGGCTCTGTTCACCGAGGTCCTTGACGAAGTGCAGATTTTCGATCATGGCCGCGTCGGCCTGCCTGGATTTCTGGTCCTGTTCGCGCAAAATCGCCGAGGCGCTCCGCGAATAGCCGGTGAAAAACAGAAGCAGGTTGTCCTCCAGATTGTCGCGGGTTTCCTCGGAAAGCTTCAGCGGCCAGGCCGCGACGGTCCCGTCGGCCCGGAAATTGAAGCAGGTGATGCCGCCGTAAGCGGCGATGAATTGGTCTTGCTTGCCGATAGGCTCTTGGAGGCGGTTGAGTTCGATCTCGCAGGCCTGCGCCGCCAGTTCGGAGGGGGGGACCAGGTTCCGTTTGTAGGCGTGCAACGCCTTGAGCAGGGCGGTGGCAAAACTGCCGGACGACCCCAGCCCCGTGCCGGCGGGGATGTCCGCCATCGAAGTCACTTCCAGCGAACGGCCGTCCACGCCCACCAGCGCGAACGCCTCCCGGATGATGGGATGTTTCACTCGCGTTGCGTCGGGCACCCGCTCCAGTTCCGAATACTTCACGATCAGATCCGGTCCGAAGTTGTCGTGCAGCGTGATGTACACGTATTTGTCAATGGCCGCGGCGATGAGGAATCCGCCGAATTTCTCGTAATACGAGGGCAAATCCGTCCCGCCCCCGCCGAGGGTGACGCGCAACGGTGAGCGGGCGATGATCATAAACTTGGCTTCCGGCTTTTCTGATAAACGGCCTCGACAATTTGAAGCGCCGCGCGGGCTTCGGCAAGGCCGGCATCAGGGGCGTGTTTTAACTGG
>JAGWMQ010000033.1 GCA_028873125.1 Verrucomicrobiota bacterium
GGCCCTCAATACTATTGCGACGGCTGTTTGACCTTGGGCTATCAATATCCGAGAATAGACTATCTTTTCTCGCAAACCACAGTTAACGGGAATTTGACTTTTCAACCCGGGACGGTCGTGGCCTGGCAGGGACAAGGCTTGTCGTTTTCCGGCGCCTACACTCTGACCTTTGACGGCACGGTGCAAAACCGGTGTTATTTCCTGCCATGCAACACCGTTCAGGAGCAAAGCAGCGGCGGCGGACCGGGCATCGCTGGCAACGGCGTTTCTGCCACTATGAATGCCACCTTCACCCGGTTCTGGGCCGTGGACAGCGCCACCTTCTTTGACGCCAATTCGCTCAACGTCCAGGATGCCTACAACTGCGAGTTTTGGCAGGGAACGCTGGGAGGGGCCGGGTTCGTCATAGGCGGCCTGGATTTATATCTGGTAAACTGCCTCCTGGATGACAGTTCGGTCAATTTCAACACCACCTCCACCAGCGGTTCCTGCTATTTATCCATGCAGAATTGCACGATGATCGCGGGTGCTCTGTATATCAACCGAAACAACTCCGCGTGGACGGTTAGTGTCAGCGACAGCGCCTTTGACGAGACGACGATTACAGTTGAGGGCAGTTATGGAGACGCGAGCATCAATGCCAGCTACAACGCCTATTCCGGTGGCTACTTCCTGCCCAACGACCCTCGCCCCCCCTCTATTTACGTTGCAGATGGTTTCATGTGGCAGCTTGGCCCATTGGGGAATTTTTATCTCCCAGACGACACCCAGTATCAGGATGGTACGCTGTGCATTGACCACGGCGACCGAGATGCGAGCGCGATACAGGTCACCGTAGATGCCAGCACGGGCGCGTATAATGACCTGGACGCCTTTACCACCCAAACCAGCCAGGAGCCGGACTGCGGCATAGTGGATATTGGCTATCACTATCCGGCAAATCCACCACTCCTTCTTGGCCCGGATGCTTATTGGCATGTCACGGACGTAACCGACCCGAATAACACAGTAGATTTGGGCTCTTTGCAGGCGCCATTTGGACAGGGCTATTGTCCTGTTGGCTGTGGCGGTTACACCATCTCCCCGCCAATAAATACCAAATGGCCTCTGAACACGACTTGGCGCTTGGACTCAACGATATACATACCAAATAACGTTGATCTGTCTCAGGTGAAATTTTTCTTCGCGATTGATAATTTCTATGGACTAACCGTCAATGGTCACTCGATTTTTGGCTACGGCAACCAAAACGCGCCTGCCACCTGGCTCGGTCCTTATCTTATCGGTGCGGGGAACTTGAGCTACGGAAACAACAGCGTTGAGGCGACGATTACAGACATTGGCGTGGTTGACTATTTCTCAATGATCATAACGACTGGCGATTGTTACCCGGTCTATGGACCGCTTTATTAAGCGTGAATTTGGCGCTTTTTGGTGTTGATAAGATGTTATTCCTTGAATTTCCAGCGAAAAAAGGAATGGCGCCAACCATGCTGGATTGCATCAAGACAAAGTAAGGTATAAGATATGAACAAATTTATCCATTACATATTGGTCGAGTTCCTCTTTTCTTCCGTGGCGCTACAATCACAGACATTGACAACGCTGGTTAAATTCGACGGCACGAATGGCTATAGTCCCTACACTATGATGCAAGGGGACGACAGCAACTTTTATGGGACAACCGCTAATTCAATTTTTACGATGACCCCGCAAGGTTCCTTGACGGTGTTGACCAATCTGAGCTTCACTACGGGCGGCACTGGAGCCTATCCTGATGGCAACTTGATCCAAGGAAGTGATGGCAATTTTTACGGGACGCGCAGTTATATCTTGAGTAACTATTATGCTGGAATGATTTTTAAGATGACTTCAGAAGGTTCGATGACCATACTGACTAACTTTGTCCAAACGAACGGACTGTTCCCGGGGGAATTCGGTTCCCCAGAGGGTTTGATACAAGGGAGCGACGGCAATTTTTACGGAACGATGGCCTGGGGTCTGGAGCCTCCCTATGACGGAGAAATTTTCAAGATGACTCAGGATGGCATACTGACCGCACTGGTCAACCTTCAATTCACCAACGGTTTTCTTCCTAACGCTGCGCCGATTGAGGCCAACGACGGCAGTTTCTACGGGACGACCCCCGGCGGCGGCGACTCGTCACTCGGCAGTGGCGAGGGAGGGGGAACGATATACAAAATGAAGCCCGACGGAAGCCTAATCACATTGGTCATCTTCGAGGGAACCAATGGCAACGGGCCTTTTGGCAGTCTGGTTCAAGCCAATGACGGCAATCTCTATGGAACCTGTGCCTACGGCGGTCTTTATAACAAAGGACTTGTCTTCCGAATGACGACGAACGGCGCGCTGACGACCGTATTCAACTTCAACGGCACCGATGGCGCTCGTCCTTTCGGCACCTTGGTTCAAGCAAGCGACGGTAATTTTTATGGGACGACCACCGAAGGCGGCATCGGAGACGGCACTGTATTCAAAATGACACCGAATGGCACGCTTACCACATTGATGGTTTTCCAAGGTGCCAACGGCGCCCAGCCTTATGGCAGTCTGGTGCAAGCCAGCGACGGAAATCTTTATGGAACAACCAGTGAAGGTGGCGACGTTTACCCCGGCAACTACCCCGGTGACGGCACGGTTTTCAAAATCACCGGATTAAACCTGTTGCCCAGTTTTCAGTCCATCGCCTTGACAAATGGAACGGTTAATCTGACCTGGAACTCCGTCTCCAACTGGGCCTATCGCGTGCAATACAAGACCAATTTGACGGACACCAACTGGACGGATTTGCCCGGAGACGTTTTGGCGACCAACCCGGTCAGCAGCAAAATGGATCCGGCAATCCCGTCGCAACGTTTCTATCGCCTGGTCCTGTTGCGTTAAATTTGGTTTCGGGCGAAGTGCTGGCCACGTTTCACGCCCACCGCCGACAACGCGCCAAACCCGACCGCTGATAGCATCGTGGAGGCACATATGTGGTGCCAGCGCTGGCCCGGCTTGGTTGCTTTTTCTCGGCAGCGCCCCTTTACTCTATGCCCTTGTAAGGCGCGGTCGAAGGTTCGGCCTCGTTTGAAGATTGACCCCGGTGGAGCTCAAAATCTAGACTGGCGGCATGTTTGATGACGCCATTCGCCGGATGCCGCGGCCCCAGGAAATCCGGACCTTCACCACGGAGCAGCTTCGGGAGACGTTCCACGTTCAGGGTCTGTTTGCGCCGGACCGGTTGCGCGGCGTGTTCACCGATCTGGACCGGCTGGTCGTGGGCGGGGTGATGCCCCGGCGCCCGGTGGCCCTGCCCAATCACAAGGAAACAGGCCGCGCCTTCTTCCTGGAACGCCGCGAACTGGGCACCATCAACGTCGGCGGCCCGGGGAGGGTGGTCGCGGACGGCAAAACCTTTCCGCTGGAACGGCTGGACTGCGTTTATCTGCCGATGGACACCCGCTCGGTTTCGTTTGAGAGCGCGGACGAAAGCAATCCGGCGAAATTTTATTTCCTGAGTTGTCCGGCGCACGCGGCGCACCCCGCGGCGATGATGAAACCGAAGGACGCCGCGCCCGTGCCGCTCGGGTCGCAGGCGGCAGCGAACAAGCGGACGATTTACAAATACATCCACACCGGCGGCCTGCAAAGCTGCCAGTTGGTGATGGGCTTTACCGCGCTGGAGGAGGGTAGTGTCTGGAACTCGTTTCCTCCGCACACCCACTGGCGGCGCTCGGAGATTTATTTTTATTTTGATTTGGGCGACAACATCTTGGCTCATCTCATGGGCGAGCCGCAGGCCACGCGGCACCTGTTTTTGCACAACGAGGAGGTCGCGCTCTCGCCCAACTGGTCCATCCATTGCGGCTGCGGCACCGGCCATTACAAATTCATCTGGGGCATGGCCGGCGAAAACCAGACCTTCGACGACATGGACGGCGTCAAGCCGCTTGATTTGCGCTGAACGGTTGAGCCATGAAGCGATTTGCCGAAAAGGTCGTGGTGGTCACCGGGGCCAGTCGGGGGATCGGCCAGGCCATTTGCGCCGCGTTCGCGCGTGAAGGGGCGAAGGTCGCCGGGGTCGCCCGCGGCGATCTGGTGGAAACCGAAACGAAAGTCAAGAACGCCGGCGGCGAATGGCTCGGTATCCAGGCCGATCTGAGCGCAAGCACCCAGGCGGCCGCGGCGGAGTTGGTCGGGCAGGTTTTGGAGCGCGCCGGGCGCATTGACGCGCTGGTCAACAACGCCGGCATCATCCGCCGCGCGCCGGCGGCGGAGTATTCGGAGGCGGACTGGAACGAGGTGCTGAGAACCAATCTGTCCGCCCCGTTTTTCCTGAGCCAGTCGGCGGCGAAGTGGTGGCTGGCGGCCGGCCGCGAAAAATCCGCGGCGGAGGCGCGGTTGAAGATCGTCAACATCGCCTCGCTGCTTTCGTTTCAAGGTGGCATTTTGGTCCCGGCCTACACCGCCAGCAAACACGGCCTGGCCGGCGTCACCAAGGCGCTGGCCAACGAATGGGCCAGGGAACGCATCAACGTCAACGCCATCGCGCCCGGCTACATCGCCACCGAAAACACCCGCGCGCTGCGCGAGGACGCCCGGCGCAATCAGGCCATTCTCGACCGCATTCCCGAGAACCGCTGGGGCGCGCCCGAGGACATCGCCGGCGGCTGCCTGTTTCTGGCGTCGGCGGACTCGGACTACCTCAACGGCGCCATCATCAACATTGACGGCGGCTGGCTGGGGCGTTAAAACTCCGGCCATGCTTTTGCAGCCCCCTCGGTTCTTCGGTTCGCGCTTTGTCCTTCCACTTTTGCTCGCGTCTTCCTTTGTTCCCGCGTCGTCCGCCGCCGACACCAACGGCGTTTCCCCGGTGCGCCCGCTTTATCTTGATCCGAGCCGGCCACTGGAAACGCGCGTGGAGGATTTGCTTCCGCGGCTGACGCTCGAGGAAAAAATTTCGCTGGTTCATGGCGATTCGTCCTTCAGCGTTGCCGGCGTCCCGCGGCTGGGCATCCCGGAACGCTATCTTTCCGACGGCCCGCTGGGCGTGCGCGAAGCCATGAAGAAGACCCCGGCGGTTCGCCTGGCCGACGATTTCTCCACCGCCATGCCCGCGGGCATCTGCCTGGCGGCGACCTGGAATCCCGAACTGGCCCGCGCCGAGGGCGAGGCCATCGGCCAGGAAGCGCGCGCGCGCGGCAAAGACATCATGCTGGGACCGGCGGTGAACATCTTTCGGACGCCGCTCTGCGGACGGAATTTTGAATACTTCGGCGAAGACCCGTTTCTGGCCGGGCGCATCGCGGTCGGCTACATTCACGGCGAGCAATCGCAGGACGTGGCCTCGTGCGTGAAGCATTTCGCCGCCAACAACCAGGAATACGGCCGCAACGGCATCAACGAGGAAATCAGCGCGCGCGCGCTGCGGGAGATTTACCTGCCGGCCTTCCGGGTGGCGGTCCAGGAGGGCGGCGCGTGGTGCGTCATGGCCGCCTACAACAAGGTGCGCGGGCAGTTCTGCGCCCAAAACGATTATCTCCTGAATCACATTTTGAAAGGCGACTGGGGCTTCCAGGGGCTGGTCATGTCCGATTGGGGCGCGACCCACAACACCCGCCAAGCCGCGCTCCACGGACTGGATCTGGAAATGGGCACGAGCACAAACTGGGACAATTTCCATTTGGCGCGGCCCTATCTCGAAGCGTTGAAAAAGGGCGAACTGCCGGTGGCCGGCCTGGACGACAAGGTCCGGCGCAATCTCCGCGTCATGTTCGCCACGCACATGTTCGATCCGGGCCGCACCAACGGCTCGCTCAACACCGTCGCTCATCAACTGGTTTCGCGCCGCGTCGCCGAAGAGGGCATCGTGCTCTTGAAAAACGAGCGACACCTGCTGCCGCTCGACCCGGACAAAATCCATTCCATCGCCGTCATCGGCGAGAACGCCGTCCGGCTTCAGGACTACGGCGGCGGCAGTTCCAGGGTCAAATCGTTCTACGAAGTCACGCCGCTGGAGGGCCTCGTCAACCGCGCCGGGCGGCGGGTCAACATCATCTTTTCCGAAGGCTACGAAAGAAACGGCGGCGCGGAACTGGCTGAACGCGCCGTGGCCGCCGCCAAGGCAGCCGACGTGGTCATTTACGTCGGCGGCTTGAACCACCGGTTCGATCGCGAGGGCGCGGACCGCAGAAGTTTTCAATTGTCTTACGGGCAGGATGAATTGATCCGAAAAATCGCCGCCGCAAATCCCAGGACCGTCGTCGTGCTGCTCGGCACGCCGGTCGAGATGGGCGCCTGGCTGGACCGGGTGCCGGCGGTGTTGCAGGCGTGGTATCTGGGCATGGAAGGCGGCAATGCGCTGGCGCGCATCCTGTTCGGCGACGCGGACCCGTCCGGTCGGCTGCCCTGCACCATCCCGAAACGGCTGGCCGATTCCCCGGCCTTCGCCGATTGTCCGGCGACTTATCCCGGAACCAACGGCACGGTGACTTACAAGGAAGGCCTCCTCGTCGGCTACCGCTGGTTCGACACCAAGCACATCCAACCTCAGTTTCCCTTCGGCTTCGGCCTGAACTACACGACGTTCAAGTATTCGGGATTGAAACTGATTCCCGGCGGCGGCGCGGACGGCACGCTGGTGACGGCGCAATTTGAAATTGAGAACACCGGCCCGCGCCCCGGCGCGGAGGTCGCCGAACTTTACGTCCACGAAAATCATCCCGACCTGCCGCGGCCGGAAAAGGAATTGAAAGGTTTCAAAAAGGTTTTTCTGAAACCCGGTGAAAAGGAGATTGTCTCCATTCCGCTGAACCGAAGCGCGTTTGCCTATTATGATCCGGCCAAAAACGGCTGGGTGGCGCAAAAGGACAAATTCAAAATCTTGATCGGCGCCTCCTCGCGCGACATCCGGCTGAGGGGCGCCTTCCGCCTGGCCGAACCGGTTTCATTTCGTTGATTCCCGAGGGTGGAGCGGTGAAAATCGGCCGAACCTTTCGTCTTTCATGGCCCGCGCCGTCCCGAGGCGCGCCGGGCCGGGCGCTGCGCGTCGGATCGGAGCGCGTCAACCGTCTCGAACGAACATTCAATGACCATTTTGTTGCTTCGACAGCCGGAATTGCGTTAATTTTATCCGATCCAAGAGTTGCCATGAAAAATCGTCTGGTCCGCTTCGCCGGTTTCCTCGTGCTCCCTTTGTTGTTCGCCGCGTTCCCGTCGCGCGCGCAGTTCATGCCGCAAAAAAAGCCGCTGCCGGACACGACCTTGGTGACCGGCAAGCTGTCCTCGGAAATCAAACCCATTCCCGTCCTGGCCGCCATGCAGCGCGTGGCCGACTGGCAACTGGCGCACCCGGCCAAATATCGTCCCACCGACTGGACCCAGGCCGCCGGAGACGCGGGGATGATGGCGCTGGCCGGCATCGCCGGCGACCCGAAATACCGCGAGGCGATGCGGGCGATGGGCGAAAGCAACCGCTGGCAACTCGGACCGCGCCGGTATATGGCCGACGACCATTGCATCGGCCAGACCTACGCCGAACTCTATTTTCTTTACCGGGAAAACAAAATGATCGCGCCGCTGCGCGAGCGGTTTGATGAAATCCTGGCCAAACCGTCCACCGTGGAGAGCCTGGACATCAAACAACCCCACGGCAGGGCCTTGGAACAATGGTCCTGGTGCGATTCGCTCTTCATGGGGCCGCCCACCTGGGTGCGTCTCTACGCGGCGACGGACGACCGGCGCTATCTGGATTTTGCCGTCAGCAACTGGTGGCGCACGACGGCTTTTCTTTACGACACGAACGAGCATCTGTTTTTCCGCGACAGCACTTATTTCGACACGCGCGAGCCGAACGGCCAAAAAATCTTCTGGAGCCGCGGCAACGGCTGGGTCCTCGCCGGCCTCGTGCGCGTGCTGCAATACCTGCCGATGAATGATCCGAACCGTCCGCGCTTCGAGCAATTATTCAAGGACATGGCCGGGAAAATCTTGTCGTGCCAGCAGCCGGACGGCCTCTGGCGCGCGAGTCTGCTGGATCCGGCCGATTACCCCGAAAAGGAGACCAGCGGCTCGGGCTTCTTCACCTACGCGCTGGCTTGGGGAGTAAACCAGGGCCTGCTCGACCGCGCCAAATTTGAGCCGGCGGTGCGCCGGGCGTGGGAGGCGCTGGTGGATTGCGTGGACGCCGACGGCAAACTCACGCACGTTCAGCCCGTCGGGGCCAGCCCGAAACAATTCGCCCCCGACAGCACCGCTCCGTATGGCGTGGGCGCCTTTTTGCTTGCCGGCAGCGAGGTGTATCGGATGGCGGTGTTTGAAAACAGCGCCGCTGCCCCCAAGCCGGCGTCCGAGGCGGTAATCCCGCTGATTCAAATGCAGGGCGTGCCGCTCACGGCGGCCATTGAAAGACTGGCGCGTCTCGCCCACATCAATTACATTCTCGATCCTGGAATCAAATACAACCCGCCGAACGCCCCGGAGCCAAAGGTTTCCGTTTATTGGACCAACGTCACCGCCGTCCAGGCGCTGGAGGCGATCTTGAATAATTACAATCTGCAAATGACGCCCGATCCGGAAACGCTGACCGTTCAAATCAGCCAACGAAACCCGGAGGCGGCTCGGGTTCAACGTTCCGGACGATCGGCTCCAATCGCCGTCAAGGTTGCCAATCCGGCCGGCTTCCGTCGCGACTGTGAAACAGTCGAACTGAATCTGACCGTTGTCGCCGCCCGGTTGCATCTTGATCCGGCGACCGGAAAGTTCGCCGTGATGGACAGCGTCTCCTCGCGAATCCTGGACTCGCAGGTTTACGCCTCCGAACCGGGGCAGGCGCCGGACAAACTGCTGTTCCAGGTTGACCTCGCGCCGGGCGAGACTCGGACGTTTTATGTTTTGGGCGCCACGATCCTGGCCGCGGTGCCGCCGCCCATCGTCAAGACCTTCGCCCGCTACGTGCCGGAGCGTGAGGACGATTTCGCGTGGGAAAGCGACCGCATCGCGCACCGCATGTTCGGCAAGGCGCTCGAGTCGTGGAAGGAGGAACCGCTTACCAGCAGCGGCGTGGACGTCTGGATCAAACGCACCCGCCATCTGGTCATCAACGACATGTATCGCACCATGAACCTCTTTAACATCCACGGCCCCGCCCAGGACGATTACAAAGTCGGCAAAACCCGCGGCGACGGCGGGCTGGGCGTCTGGCGGGACGGCAAACTGTTCGTCTCCGAAAACTGGCGCACCTACAAGATCATTACCACCGGGCCGATTCGTTCTGAATTTGAACTCACCTACGACGCCTGGAACGCCGGTGCAGGGCGGAGGGTGTCCGAAACCAAACGCATCAGCATTGACGCCGGTTCCAACCTGAGCCGGTTCGAAAGCACTTTCCGCAGCGCCGATGATTCGCCTTTGACCATTGGCATCGGCCTGGCGGAGCGTCCTGGCGACAACGTCGTCGTGCCCGACGGTTCGCCCGTGATTGATTCGTGGCAAAACAGCACCGCCAAAGGATTGGTTGTGCAGGGCAAAGAGGAGGGCTTCATGACTTACTGGCAGCCGCAGGATTTCGCCAAGGGCGTCATCGGCGTCGCCATCATTCTGCTGAAAGGCAGCGTTGAGGCTTTCACCAATGACGCGCCCAACCTGCCCGCCAGCGCGTTCAAGCCGCCGACACACACGTTCGGTGAAGGCCAGCCGGCGATCCGCGATTTTCTGGCCATCACGCGGGCCAAGGTGGGCAAGCCGCTGGTTTATTACGCTGGCGCCGGCTGGAGCGAGAGCGGCGATTTTCCCAATGCCAAATCGTGGAATGATTATGTCCGCCATTTCGCCGAATGCCGCGATGAGCCGCTACGCGTGACGATTAGAAACTAAAATTCAACTTAAAATGGCAATGATTTGATCACAACCAAACGGAGCAATACCATGGAAAATCCGCTGTTCAAAAATCTCCCCAAAATCGGCATCCGCCCGGCCATTGACGGCCGGCTGGGCGGCGTCCGCGAATCGCTGGAATCGCAGACGATGAACCTCGCCAGGTCCGTCGCCAATCTCATCGCCGAAAATGTGCGCTACCCCAGCGGCCAGCCCGTCGAGTGCGTCATCGCCGAGGCCTGCATCGGCGGCGGCGCCGAGGCCGCCGCCTGCGCGGACAAATTTGCGCGCGAAAACGTCGGCGTCTCCCTCACCGTCACGCCCTGCTGGTGTTACGGCAGCGAGACGATGGACATGGACCCGACGATTCCCAAGGCGGTGTGGGGTTTCAACGGCACCGAACGCCCCGGCGCGGTGTATTTGGCCGCCGTACTCGCCGGCCACGCGCAAAAGGGCCTGCCGGCGTTCGGCATCTACGGCCGCGACGTCCAGGACGCCGGCGACAAAACCATCCCCGGCGACGTGCGCGAAAAAATCCTGCGTTTCTGCCGGGCGGGCCTGGCGACGGCCGTGATGCGCGGCAAATCCTATCTGGCGATGGGCGGCACTTCCATGGGTATCGCCGGCTCCATCGTCAATCCCGATTTTTTCGAGAGTTACCTCGGCATGAGGGTCGAGTCGGTGGACATGAGCGAGTTCGCCCGGCGCATCGAGCGCGGTATTTTCGACAAGGCGGAATTTGAAAAGGCCGTCGCCTGGGTCAAGGCCCATTGCAAGGAAGGCAGGGACTACAACTCGCCCCAGACGACCCGCCCGCGCGCGCAGTTGGACCGCGAATGGGAAATTTCCGTGAAGATGGCGCTGATCGCGCGCGACCTGATGATCGGCAACCCGACGCTCCAGAAAATGGGCCGCGGCGAGGAGGCGCTCGGCCACCACGCCATCGCCTCCGGCTTCCAGGGCCAGCGGCAGTGGACCGACCACCTGCCCAACGGCGATTTCATGGAGGCCATCCTCAACACGTCCTTCGACTGGAACGGCCGCCGCGCGCCGTTCATCGTCGCCACGGAAAACGATTCGCTCAACGGCGCGTGCATGTTGTTCGGCTGGCTGCTGACCAACACCGCCCAGGTTTTTGCCGACGTGCGCACTTACTGGAGTCCGGTGGCGGTCAGGCGCGTGGCCGGCCACAAATTGAACGGCGCGGCGGCGGGCGGCTTCCTGCACCTGATCAATTCCGGTCCCGCTGCGCTGGACGGCTCCGGCGAACAATCCGTTCACGGCAAGCCGGCCATGAAACCGTTCTGGGAAATCACCGAGGCGGAAGTGAAAAAATGCCTGGCCGCGACGACCTGGAATCCGTCCATCACCGAGTATTTTCCCGGCGGCGGCTGGTCGAGCCGGTTCCGCACGCGCGGCGGCATGCCCGCCACCATCTGCCGGCTCAACCTGGTCAAGGGCCTCGGGCCGGCGCTGCAAATCGCCGAGGGCGAAACCATCGGGCTGCCGGAGAAAGTCCACAAAATCCTGGACGAGCGCACCAACCCGACCTGGCCGACGACGTGGTTTGCGCCGCGCGTGACGGGCGACGGCGCCTTCCGCGACGTTTACACCGTGATGAACAACTGGGGCGCGAACCATTGCTCGATGAGCTGTGGCCACGTCGGCGCGGATCTGATCAGCCTGGCCTCGATGCTCCGCATCCCGGTTTACATGCACAATGTGCCCGAGGAAAACATCTTCCGGCCCAGCGCGTGGAACGCCTTCGGCACGGCCGACCGCGAGGGGGCCGACTTCCGCGCCTGCGCCAATTTCGGCCCGCTCTACGGGCCGACCGGCTGACTGGCACTTTCAAACTTCGGTAGAGCGGGCAGTCCTCTGCCCGCCGCAAACCAAAAGGAGGGCGCGCACGGAGTGACGCGCCCTGCCGAAATTCGCGCCACCTTTCGGTCGTGCCCGCGGCACTTGGCTTGACTGTGGCGCCCATCCGGGTTAAAAAAATTCATCCTTGCGAATGTTCCGCACAAAGACTCAAAAAGAGCACAGGCGATTTTATTTGCTGCCGGGCCAGGGCGGCAGACCCTTGCGCCGGAAACACAAATTGTATTTCCGAAGCGCCGTCATCGTCGGATTGCTCGTGGCGGGAATTCTGACCGCGCTGTTGTATTGGCTCAACACCCACGGAGACTGACCGGGCGGCTGCCTGTCGTTCCTCCATTCCGCAGTCCTGCGGGGGAACAAAACTTGGCTTCGCGCGCCGGCGACGATAATTTCGCCCGATGCAATTCATCCGTGACATTTACGCCGCCAAACTCGCGGCCCGGCTGCCGGTCGTCTCCTTTGAATTTTTCCCGCCCAAGACCGACGAGGGCGTCCGCAACCTTTTGGAGAAGCACATTCCGGCGCTGGCGCGCGCCCGGCCGGATTTCTGCTCGGTCACCTACGGCGCCGGGGGCGGCACGCGCGACAAGACGCTGATGATCGTCGAGCGCATCCAGCGCGAGCACGGCCTGACCACGCTGGCGCATCTGACGTGCGTTGACCACACCCGCGGCGAAGTCGGCGACGTGCTGGAACGAATCCGCGCGCTCGGCTGCCGCAACATCCTGGCGCTGCGCGGCGACCCGCCCGGCGGCGGCGAATTTCAGCGCGTGCCCGGCGGCTTCGAGTACGCCGCGCAACTGGTCCGGTTCATCCGCGAACGGGACGGCTTTTCCATCGGGGTTGCCGGCTTTCCCGAAGGCCACCTCGCCAATAAAAACGGCAAGCACGACGACTGGCGGCATTTGAAGGAAAAGGTGGACGCCGGAGCGGATTTCGTCCTGACGCAGTTGTTTTTCGACAACGCGGATTATTTTGAGTTTCGCGATTTTGCGGCGGGCCGGCTCGGCGTTGCCGTTCCCCTGGTGCCCGGGATCATCCCCATTTTGAGCGGCGCGCAAATCACCAAGTTCACCCGGCTTTGCGGCGCGAAAATCCCGGCGCCGCTCCGCGCCCGGCTCGATGAATTGGGAGACGACGACGAAGCGACCGTCGAATTCGGCATCGAATACGCCACCCGGCAGTGCGAGGAACTGCTCCGCGCCGGCGCGCCCGGCCTGCATTTCTACACCCTCAACAAATCGCGCTCCACGGTCCAAGTGTTGAAGAACCTTGGAATGGCCTGAACCTTTTCGATTTGCGAGATTGGATCGGCGTCCCGGTCGAACTGTTTGAGCGGCCCGTCAAACGCCAACCGCAAATCCAGAATTCAAAACAGGTTGTTGGCCATGATGCCCAGGACGCTCAGCGGCCCCTGGTCCTCCAGTCCGTCGGCCGCCTTGTCCACCTTCTGCAGCGTCAATTTCGCGTTCTTGTAGAGGTCCTGGTTGTTGACGAGTTTGCCGACGGTGCCGTGGCCCTGGTTGATCTTCTGCAGGATTTGGTTGAGGTTGGTCATCGAAGCCGTCGTGGCGTTGTAGAGCGCCGGGTCGGTGACCAGTTTGCCGAGCGTCCCCTGGCCATTGGTGATGCTGTTGACGACCAGGCGCGCCGAGGCCACCGCGCCCTGAAGATTGGAAACCGCCGCCATCGCCGAATTGTAGAGTTCGTTGGAATAGATCAATTTGCCCACGGTGCCCTGGCCGCTGGCGATCTGGCCGGTGATGTTCTGGATGTTGGTGATGGTGGCGCCCAGGTGGGCGCTGTTTTGCCGGACGAAATCGGTCAGCGGCCCCAGCAGATTGTTCAACGTGTCGCCGGTGAAACTCTTGGTCAGGTTCTGAATGCCCGTGGCGGCATTGTCGAGCTTGGCCATGATGGCGTTCAAATCCGGCTGCTCCTTGACGCCGATGACCGTGCCGTCCATGGCCTTCGGGGCGCCGGAAGTGCCGAAATCCACGGCCACGTAATTCTGGCCCATCAGGCCGGTGAATTGGATGGTGGCGGTGCTGTCCGTTTTGACCACGGCCTCGGGGCGCAGTTTCATGGTCACCCGGACCTTGTTGTCTTCCAGGGCGATTTTTTCGACGGTGCCGATTTCGACGCCGGCCATTTTCACGGGGTCGCCGACCTTGAGTTGCTGGACGGTGTCGAACAGGGCGCTGATGCGGTAGCCGCCGCGGAAGGTTTCCGTGCCGCCGAGAATTTCAATGATGAAGAACCCGGCGAAGACGACGAGAACGACGAAATAGCCGAGTCTGGTTTCGAGTGAGCTTTTCATAAACTTTGAGGTTGAGGTTCACGTTTGAAGTCCGCCTGCAAAAACTTTTGAATCACCGGGTCGCCGTTGCGCCGGACCTCGCCCGGCGCGCCCACCGCGATGATGCGCCCGTCGTTGATGACGGCGATGCGGTCGGCCACGCCGAACGCCAGGTCGCGATCGTGCGACACGATGAGCGAGGTGACGTGGATGCGCCGCTGGAGTTTCAGAATCTCCTCGCCGATGACCACGGCGGACAGCGGGTCGAGTTCGCTCGTCGGCTCGTCGTACAAAATCAACTGCGGTTCGATGACCAGCGCCCGGGCGATGGCGACGCGCTTTTTCATGCCGCCGGACAGGTCGGCGGGCATTTTGCCGGCCACGTCCGTGAGGCCGACGTCCTCCAGTTTCTCGGCCACGATGCGCTCGATTTCGGCGGGCGGTTTGAGGCGGTGTTCGCTCAAATAGAGACCCACGTTTTCGCCGACCGTCAGCGAGTTGAGCAGCGCACCGGACTGGAAGACCAGCGCCATCCGGTATTTGTCGGCGATTTCGGGCGATTGCACCGGCTCGCCGTTGATGAGGATCTCCCCGGCGTCGGGCGTCTCCAGCCCGATCAAATGCTTGAGCAACACGCTCTTGCCGCTGCCGCTGGGCCCCATGATGACAAACATTTCACCGGGCTGGACCTCGAAGTCCACGCCCTTGAGCACCTCCTGACCGTCAAAACATTTGCGCAGCCCGCGCACTTGCAGGCGCACGCCGGAGGGACTGTCGTTCGATCCGTTCATGGCTGTTGCAGCAGGAGGCGGGTGAGCACGTAATCAAAAATGACGATCAACACGATGGAATTGACCACCGCCTTGGTCACCGATCGGCCGATGCCGCGCGGCCCGCCGATGGTTACCAATCCCTGGTGGCAGGACACGACGCCGATGATGAGCGCGAAGCAAAAGCTCTTGAAGACGCCGTTGACCACGTCCTTGAGCTTGACGATGTCCCGCAAATCGGACAGGAACACCTGGATCGGAATGGCAATCTGGTGGTTGACGTCCGCGACCACCGCGCCGCCGAACCAGCCGACCAGAATGGAAAAAACCACGAGCATCGGGAGCGCGATGGCGATGGCCACCAGCCGCGGCAGCACCAGATACTGGATGGGATTGATGTTCATGGTGCGCAACGCGTCAATTTCCTGATAGACCTGCATCGAACCGATTTCCGCCGCCATCGCCGAGCCGATGCGCCCGGCGATGAGAATGGCCATCATCACCGGCGCCAGTTCCTTGGCCATGGCGATGCCGACGATGCCCCCGACGGCGCTCCCCAGGCTGCGTTCCACCAGGACCGGCCCGGTCTGCAGCGTGAGCACGGCACCGATGAAAAACGACAGCACGCAGACCATCAATAGGCTGGCGTTGCCGATCTCGAAGAACTGGTCGAACACCTTCTGCCGCTGCCGCCAGGCCCGAGGCAGGGCCAGCAACGTGCGCCAGAACAAAATGATCATCTCGCCGATGTTTTCAAACATATCGCCCACGGAACTTTTAATGGCGCGCGTATTCACAATCAATTTATTTTTCGCCGGGGATTTAAAGGAGCGTGGGAGACGTCTCCCGTGTGGAGGAAAAATTCTGCATTCATGCGGCGGCGCCGGCACGTGGACCGGTTGCGTTCCGGGCGGCGATGCGTATGATGGGCGCGACCAATGCCGGGCCAACCTCAATCCGCGTCCGATGTCCACTCGATGCCGCGGTGGCTGCACTGGCTCTTTACGATACTCCTCGCGGCGAACCTGGCCCTGGTCCTGACCGCGGTTTGTCTGCCGTCGCGTCTGCAGGTCCATTCGGAATGGCCGGAAGCGGTCTTGATTTTGCTGGCCGCGGCCGCCACGTTGAGCGCCCTGGCGCGACAGTTGTCGCTGCAAAATGTCGTGCTGGTTGCGTTCGTCACCGCGCTCGCCGGCGGCGGCGTGTCGGCGCTCGGCGCCACGACGGGAATCCCCTTCGGCCCGTTCACCTTCGGCCCGGCCATCGGGCCGCAGCTTTTCAAAACCCTGCCCTGGGCGGTGCCATTGGTCTGGGTGGTCGCCGTCTTGAATTCGCGCGGCCTGGCGCGATTAATCCTGCGGCCCTGGCGTAAAATCCGAACCTACGGCTTCTGGCTCATCGGGGTGACGGCGGGGCTGACGGGGCTGTTCGACCTGGCGTTGGACCCCTTCGCTTCCCGCGTCAAACATTACTGGCTCTGGACGCCCACACCGTTCCCGCTGACCTGGTGTGGCGCGCCGCTGGTCAATTTCATGGCCTGGACAGTGGTATCCCTGCTGATCCTGGCCTTCGTCACGCCCGCGCTGATCAACAAGCAGCCGCGTCCCAAAAGTCCGCCGGATTTTCATCCGCTCGGCATCTGGCTGGGCGCGGTGTCGTTCTTTGGGCTTGCCGCGGCGCGGCGCGGGTTGTGGCCGGAGGCGGTTGTGGACTCAGCCATTGCCGCGGCCACCGCCTTTTTCGCCCTTCGCGGTGGACGCTGGTGAATTCGAATAGCGCAGGTGAAGCCGCCAACGCACGAATGGGCGCAGGAATCCAGGCTCAACCCGAACGCATTTCAGGAAGTTTCATTTTACCGGATGCCTCGTCCTTCCTGGTGAGATTGGTGTTCCAACCTTATTCCGGGTCCCGGCGCCGGGTGATCTTGAGCCGCGCCACGCGCGGTCCGTCCATTTCCTCCACGCGCAGCTCGCAATTTCCAATGATCAGGACGTCTCCGGTTTTCGGAAATCCGCCGAACTGCTGCGTCAGCCAGCCACTGGCGGTGGCCACACCCTCGTCGCCGGGCAGAGTGCCGGTGATTCTTTCGAGTTCGTGCAAGGGGAGGACGCCGGCGGCCTCCCAGGTGTTTGCGCCGGTCTGGGTCAGTTCGGCCTTTTCCTGGTCGAATTCGTCCTGAATCTGGCCGACCAGTTCCTCCAGCACGTCCTCCAGCGTGGCGATGCCGGCGGTGACGCCGTATTCGTCCACGACAATCGCAAAGTGCGATTTCCGGTCGAGAAACAGGCGCAGCAGTTTTTCCACCCGTCCGGTTTCGGGCACATAAATCATCCTGCGCGCGACCGGCAGCAACTCCGCCGCGGTGCGCGCCCGGTCGCGCTGGGCATAGAGGTCCTTGATGTGGATGAGGCCGCGCGTCCGGTCCAGATCTCCGTCCTCGCAAATCGGGAAGCGCGAGTAGCGCGTTTTTTCCGCGAGGACCACGCATTCGGTCATCGTCGCGCGGGTGTCGAATGCCGCGATTTCCTGCCGTGGGCGCATGACGTCACGCACCAGGCGTTGGCGCAGGTCGAGCGCGTTCAAGGCGATGGCGCGGCCGGTCGAGGCGCCGGGCGCCGCCGCCAGCACCAGACGCAGTTCCTCCTCCGAATGCGCCCGGTCGGCGGCGGCGTCCGGCTCGATGCCGATTTGACGCACCAGCCAGCGCGCCGAAACATTCAGCAGCCGGTTGAACGGATAAAACGCAAGGTAAAACCCGTGCAAGGGGCGCGCCACCCACAGCGCGACGGGCAGCGTCTTCTGGATGGTCAGCCACTTGGGCGCCAGTTCGCCAGCCACGATGCTCAGAAACGTCAGCACGCTGAACCCGACGGCGAAGGAGATGGAGTGCTGCCAGAGCTCGGAGGTGACCCCCAGCGGCGTCAGCAGCGGCTTCAGCAGGGCCGTGAACACCGGCTCGCCCAGGTAGCCCAACCCCAGGCTGGCCATGGTGACGCCCAGTTGCGTGGCGCTCAGATACGCGTTCAGGTTCCGGACGATGTGGCGCGCTAGGGCCGCCCGCCGCCGGCCCCGGGCCACCAGGGTGTCGAGCTGCGTTTCCCGGACGCGGACCAGCGCGAATTCGGCGGCGACGAAAAAGCCGTTCAGCAGCACCAGCGCCAGGACGGCCAGGATCTTCAGCGCAATCCCGATGGCGGCGTTCCAGTTCATAAATCAGCAGGCGAAACGGAACGAACCTTTTTGGCCGCGAAGGAACGCAAAGGGCGTGAAAGAGAAAATTTTCTTTTGCCTTCTTTGTGCGCTTTTGCGGCGACAGATTCCATCACAAATTCACCTCGCCGAACATGAGTTTCAGAATGTCTTCGAGGCTGACGACGGCGGTTTCGGCGCCGCCGCGGGCCAGCACGATGGCCAACCGCTCGCCGGCGCGCTGCATCCGGCGCAAGGCGTCCTCCAGCCGGGTGTCCTCGCTGATGAACAGCGCGGGCGTCATGTGCGCGGCGGCGGGCTTTTGCAAATCCAAATCGTCGCGGAAGATCAGGGCGCCGGGGGCGAGCATTCCGGCGATGCGTTTTTTGCCGTCGCGCAATTCCCAGACCGGCAACCGCGACAGCTCGTGCTCGCGGGCCAGGGCCAGCGCCGCAGACAACGGCGCGTCCTTTTCAATCGTCACCGTCTCCGTCAGCGGCTTGGCGATCTGGCGCACGGTCACGTTCTGCAGGTCGAGGATGCGGTTGATCATGGCCCGCTCGTCGCGGGTGAGCGCCTGGGCCGACTCCTGCATGACGGCGCGCATCTCCTCGCGGTTTCCGAAGAGCCTGCCGGTGGAGGCGCGCCCGCCCGTCAACCACAGCGCGGCGTTGGAAATGCCTTCCACCAGCAACACGAGCGGACCCAGCGCCGCGTGCACGAAGCGGAAGAGACCGGCGGTGGACAGGCAGAAATGATTCGGGCGCGCGCGAAACAGCATTTTGGGCAGCAGATCGAACAGGGCGTAAAACAAAAAAACCGCGGCGGTGAACAGCACCGCCTCCGACACGCGCCGACCGGGCAGCCACTGATGGAGTTTGGCCGCCGTCCAGCCGAGGATGACGAAGTTGGCGAGGGTGTTGCCGACGAGGATCGTCCACAGGAAATTTTCCGGCCTTTCCAGGAAGCCGCGAAGCCGGCGAGCCGAGGGGTTGCCGGCCCGTGCCAGCCGCCGCACCCGCAACCGGCTCAACGCAAACACGCCCGCCTCCATGCCCGAAAGCAGGAACGACAGCAGCAGGCACGCGGCGATGCACAGCCAGATCAGCAGGTCGAGAGACATTGGCGCAAAACGAAATGGCGAACATCGGACCGCCCCCGGCAGCCGGCAATTTCCTCCGGCGTTTGAGGACTGGCGCTCGATGAGCGGTGTCTTCCCATCTTTATTTCAGGCGTTCCACCAGCACTTCCCGGACGCGCCGCTCGTCCACGGCATGCGCCGTGAGCTTCAGACCGCCAAACTCCGCCCATTCGCCGGCTTGCGGCACGACGCCGAGCAACTGCGCGAGCAGCCCGCCCATGGTCTCGACCTCGGCCACTTCGCCCAGGGGGGGATATTCGCGGCGGAAGTCATCCAGCCGCATCGTCCCGCTCACCCGCCAGCGGCCCGGCGATGTTTTTTCCATGACCAACCCCTCCGGCGGCGAGGCCGCGGGCATTTTGCCGATGAGGGTGCCCAGGATGTCCTCCATGGTCACCAGGCCGGCCACGCCGCCGAATTCGTCCAGCACGATGGCCAGGCCGCGCTGCTGTTTTTGCAGACTCTGAAAAAGCCGGAGCAGGTTCATCGTCTCGGGCACGAAGGAGGGAAATTCAATGGCCTCGGCCAGGTCTCGCTGGGGATTGAGCAACAGGGCGCGGGCGTTCAAAATTCCGACGATGGTGTCCGGCGTCTCGTCGTAGATGGGCAGGCGGCGGTGCTTGTGGCGCTTGGCGGCGGCGATCATTTCAGCGACGCTCGCGTCGTCGGAGACGCAGGCCATCTCCGGGCGCGGACGCATCACGTCGCGCGCCGCGCGGTTGTCCAGGCTGATGATTTGGAGGATGATCTCCTTTTCGGAGCCGGCGAGGGTGCCCTGTTGGAAGGCCATCTCGAGCAATTCCTGGTACTCGGCGTCGGTCAGGGCGCCGGCGCCCTGGAGGCTGCGCTGTGCCGTCCTCAAGAAAAACATATTGACCGCCCGCGCCGCGCGGTGCAGCGGCCGGGTGATCCTTTGGAACAACAGCAGCGGCGCGCCCACGCGCAGCGCCCAGCGTTCCGGCTGCCGCACGGCCAGCGTTTTGGGGAGGACCTCGCAACCGATGAGCACCAGCGCCAGCAGCGCGAGCATGGTCAGCGGCAGTTCCCAATGCGCGTTGAAGACCGTCCAGAGGGCCAGGGCGATGACCGCGGCGTTCGCGAAGGTGTTGCCCAGGGCCAGCGTCGCCAGCAAATCCTCCGGCTGTTTGAGCAGTTGGGCGACGATGCCGCCGGCGCGGCGATGGCGTTCGACCAGTTGCCGCGCCTGCCATTTGCTCAAGGAAAACAGCGCCGTCTCCGCCAGCGCAAAAAAGAAACTTGCGCCCGCGAACATCAAAATCGCCGCCACCGCCGTTCCCATGCGCACAACATAACCGGAAAATCAGGCTGGCAGAAGGAGAAAGGAAAAATCAAACAGGCCGATGCGGACACCGCGGCTTGTGCTGGCACCGCCGGTATTCACCCCCGCCAGTTTCAACGTCAGGGAGACTTGCAGGCGGTCACCCACGTTCAGCGTCTGGGGCGTGTTCGGAGTGAAATAAGTGCGCCACTCGACGCTGCCCGTGCCGTCGGTGCCGGTCATGGCCCCGGTGGTGGCGGCCAAGGTGGAGCCGGAACTGGCATACCAGGCGGACTGGCTGGGCAGGTTCTGCGTACTCCGGGTGCCTGTCGCCCAAGTGTCGTCCAACAGCACGGTGTCGGCCCCACAGGTAAAGAGCCCGAAACCGCCGATGACCGTGAACATCCAGAGAAGGGAGGCTGTGCATTTCATGGTTTGAATCAGGTCTTTTGTGTTTCGGAAGCCATCGCCTCCGCAACTTTCCGACGATGAATGCTCTCCTTCCAGGCGGGTCTCCAAGCTTGTCACGACAAGTCGCCTTGAGATTGTTGCAGAAATGTTTGAAAATTGAGCACCGCCCAATCCCGGTGACGCCGGCAACCGCCGTCGCCGGGCCCGGAGCGGCCCTCGGCGAAACGGTCGCCGGGCCGCCGCCGCCCGTCACGGCTGGCTGGTGATCTTGCGCCAGTCCACGCCCTGTGTGCCGGCGTACACGGCGAAGGCCTTCTCGTTCTGGATCAGCGCCGCACGCACCACGCTCGAATCGTCCGCGCGGCCCAGGTCCAGAATGCTGTCGGGGATGATGCCCATTTTCTTGTGCGCGTAGAGCAGCGCGAAGACCGCCTGGGCCACGGCCGCGTAGGGCAGTTCCTTGTAGGCCCCCTCGACGGCGTCCTCCACCGCGTCGGCCAGAAACTCGAGTTGGTCCACCAGATGGGGAAACTGCGGGGCGCGAATCTGGGTGAACTCCAGTTTCCATTGCGGCAACTGGCGCAGCACCTTTTCGGCGACGGCCGGCGTGATGCTGGCCGCGCCGTTGTTGACGAATTTCGCGATCTCCGACATGGGCGGCAATATAAGCGCCCCCCGGCGCCCCTCCAAGCGAAATCGGCGTGACAAACAGGCTTCCATTCGCCCCCGAATTTTTCTAGGAATGCTGCCGTGCAAGACCTCATCGCCAAAGCCGACACGCTGCTGGAAGCGCTGCCCTACGTCCAGAAATTCAGCGGCTCGGTTTTTGTCGTCAAGTACGGCGGCAGCTTCTTGGATTCGCCGGACGAAAAAATGCGCGCCGGCGTGGCGCGCGACGTCGTCTTTCTGGAAGCCGTGGAAATCAATCCCGTCGTCGTCCACGGCGGCGGCAAGGCCATCACCCGCGCGATGGAGGAGGCCGGCCTGAAGGCGGAATTCATCCGGGGCCAGCGCGTCACCGACCCGGTCGCGGCGAAAATCGTGGACGACGTGTTGTCGCGCCGGATCAATCCCGAAATCGTCAAAACCATCAACGCCCTCGGCGGCCGGGCGCAGGGCTTCGCCGGTCCGGACATTTTCACCTGCCGCAAACTCTTTGTGGAAGACGGGAGCGGCAAACAAACAGACATCGGATTCGTCGGCGAGGTGACCTCCGTCAACACCGGGCCGCTGTTGGATTGTCTCCGCCGCGGCGTCACCCCGGTCGTCAGCCCGACGGCGCGCGGCGCCGACGGCCGGATTTACAACTGCAACGCCGACGTGGCCGCTGCGCAGACGGCCATCGCGCTCCGCGCCCGGCGGCTGGTGTTCATGAGCGACGTGCCCGGGCTGTTGCGCAACCCGGAGCAACCGGACTCGGTGATCTCCCACCTCAGGACGGAGGAAGTCGCGGTCTTGAAAAAATCCGGCGTCATTGACCGGGGCATGATCCCGAAGGTGGACGGCGCCGTCGCCGCCATCCAGGCCGGAGTGGAAAAGGTCTCCTTCGTGGACGGCCGCGTGCCGCACGCGGTGCTGCTGGAAATTTTCACCGACGAAGGCGTGGGCACGGAAATCGTTTTGTAATTTTCGATTTCCGATTTACGATGGACGGGCGAACTCCGCCCGTTCACAAGCCGCGAATGAAAGAAATGGTTCCATCGCCGCCGCCGCCGCTGGTACACAACCAGTTCGAATCGGTTCGGGAATTGTTCAGCCGCCACGTCGTGCCCAGCTACGGCCGCTTCAACCTCGCCTTGAGCCACGGTACGGGCACCCACGTTTTTGACGTCGCGGGCCGACGTTATCTCGACCTCGGCGGCGGCATCGCCGTCTGCTGTCTCGGCCACGCTCATCCGGCCATCACCGAGGCGCTCGCCGCGCAGTCGAGGAAGCTGCTCCACGTTTCCAATCTTTATTACACCGAGCCACAAGGCCGCCTGGCCGCCGAACTGGTCCGGCGCCTCGGCGCGGGCAAGGTCTTTTTCTGCAACAGCGGGGCGGAGGCCAATGAAGGTTTGTTCAAACTGGCGCGCAAATTCGGCAACGACGAAGGCCGGTTTGAAATCCTGACGGCGACCAATTCCTTTCATGGGCGCACGCTCGCCGGCATCGCCGCCACCGGTCAGGACAAGGTGAAAAAGGGATTTGAGCCGATGACCCCGGGATTCCGGCACATTCCATACAACGATCTGGCCGCCGCGCGCGCCGCACTTTCGCCGGCGACCGTTGCCATCCTCATCGAGGGCATTCAAGGCGAGGGCGGCGTGGCGCCCGCCACGCCGGAGTATCTGCTGGGTCTGCGCGCCCTCTGCGACGAGAAGCGGCTGCTGTTGCTCCTGGACGGCGTGCAGGACGGGCATTATCGGACCGGACGGTTCCAGAGTTTTCAGCGTATTCTGGAAGGCAGGCCGGAGGCCGGGGGTTTTCTGCCCGACGGCCTGTCCATGGCCAAGGCACTGGGCGGCGGCTTTCCCATGGGCGCGTTCTGGGTGCGCGCGCCCTTTGCCGACCTGCTCGGCCCCGGCACCCATGCCACCACCTTTGGCGGCACGCCGCTGGCCTGCGCCGTCGCCCTGAAGGTGCTCGAAGTGATTGAACGCGAACGGCTCGACGAAAACGTCCGCAAGCTCGGGGAATGGCTGCTCCGGGAGTTGAAACGGCTCGCGGAAACTTATCCGAGCGTCGTCAGGGACGCGCGCGGGCTGGGGTTTCTGCTCGGGCTTGAGCTGGCGGGAAAAGAAGAAATCCCCGCGTTCGCCGCGGAAGAAAAACCGGCGGCGATTCAATTCACCAACCGGATGCACCAGGCCGGCGTGCTGGTCGTTCCGGCGGGGGCGCGGGTCATCCGTCTGCTGCCGCCGCTGAATTTGAAACCGCTCGAGGCCGGCGAAGGCATCAGCAAAATCGAGGAAGTCATCAAATCGCTCGCCTGATTTCACATGACTCCCGCCGCCCACAGACATTTGTCCGAGCGCGATCCGGTGATGCGGCGTCTCATCCGTGAGCACGGGAAATGTTCGCTCGTTCCCGAAACGCGGCGCCCGCCGTTTCAATCGCTGGTCCTGGCCGTCGCGCACCAGCAGCTCAATGGCACGGCGGCCGAGGCCATCCTGCGCCGGTTCAAGAGCTTGTTTCCGGGCCGAAGATTCCCGCGTCCGCAGGACCTGGCGCGCGTCACGGATGGGGAATTGCGCGCCTGCGGTTTTTCCTTTGCCAAGATCAAAGCCCTCCGCGACCTCGCCGCCAAAACGCTGGCCGGCGTGGTGCCCGCGCCGCGGGAGATCGCCAGGCTGTCCGACGACGAAATCATTGCCCGACTGACCCAGGTGCGCGGCGTCGGACGCTGGACGGCGGAGATGCTTTTGATCTTCCAGTTGGGCCGCGGCGACGTTTTGCCGGCCGATGACTTTGGCGTGCGCACCGGTTTTCGCCGCGCCTACCGAAAACGCGAACTGCCCAAGCCAAAGGAAATTCTCACCCACGGCGAAATCTGGCGTCCGCATCGCACCACGGCTTCCTGGTATCTGTGGTGCGCGGCGGATGCCGCCAAGGAACGCAAGACGGACGGCGCCCCGGATTCCTACCTGCTTTGAAGCCGGAGGCGGATCGGGCGGAATCGCTGAAGAAAAAAAGTGACGGCGCGTTTTCTTTGGGCTATAAAATTTTCTTTGGGCGAAATTTCCCGAATGTGAGCGATGAAACATCTGTTGTCCTTGGAAAAACTGCCGCTGGCGGATTTGGAGAAAATTCTGCGGGACGCGGTCATCTTCAAACGCGAACGGGCGCGGCTGGACCGCCGGCCATTGGCCAATCAAACCTGGGCGCTGATGTTTTCCAAATCGTCCACGCGCACGCGGGTCTCGTTCGAGACCGGCATCCGCGAGCTGGGCGGCCAGGTCATGTTTCTCAGCGCCAACGACATGCAACTGGGTCGCGGCGAGCCGATCAAGGACACGGCCCGCGTGCTGGGACGAATGATCCACGGCGCGGTCATCCGCACCTTCGCCCAGGGCGAGGTGGAGGAATTCGCCGAGTTCTCGGGCATCCCGACGATCAACGCCCTGACCGATGACGAGCATCCCTGCCAGATCCTGGCCGACATCTTCACCTTCAAGGAGCTGCGCGGGCCCATCTCCGGCAAGGTCGTGACCTTCGTGGGCGACGGCGCGTGCAACGTGCCGCGCTCCTGGATCTGGGCCGCGGCGAAACTGGGCTTTGAACTGCGCATCGCCGCGCCGAAAAAATTCCAGCCGCCGGCCGAGGTCCTGGAGCGCGCGGGCCTTCGTTCCGACGGCGCCGCCTCTCCGGGGGCGCTGGCAAAAATCCTGTGCACCGACGACGTGGAAAAGGCCGCCCGGGGCGCGGACGTGCTCTACACCGACGTCTGGGTCTCGATGGGGCTGGAGGCCGAAGCCGCCGCGCGGCTCAGGGCGCTGCGTGGCTATCAGATCAACTCGAAGCTCGTCAAACTCGCCAAGGCCGACGCGCTGGTGATGCACTGCCTGCCGGCCTACCGCGGCAAGGAAATTGACGAGGAGACGTTTGAAGCCAACGCCAGGACGATTTTCACCCAGGCCGAAAACCGGCTCCACGTGCAAAAGGCGGTTTTGAGCTGGGCGGTGGCGTGAGCGGACAAGCCGCCGGAATGCGGACATTTCCCGCGGCAAGCCGCGCTGAAGGCCCGGTCGCTTTCCACCCGCGGGCTACTCGGTTCCCATCATGGCCGGAGAGGTGGCTAATTCCCGGTTGGCCTCGCGCAGGAGCCAGCGGTTGAACGCCTCCGATTCACGCTGGCGGCGAAGCGCGGCCGTGAACTGCGGCAGGTCGGCGGCCATCTGCGTCTGATCCAGCGGCAGCCGCGACTGCACGTAAAGAATGAAGCCGCCGTTGTCGGTCGGGATGAATCCGCTCGCCTGGCCGGGCGGCGTGGTGAAGGCCGCCTGCTTGAGTTGCGGCAGTTCGACGCGGTCTTTGAGGGCGGGCAAGTCCTGTGTGCTCAACGAAAAAGGCGGCAGCAGCTCCGGATGCAGGCCGGCCTCCTGGCAGAGCGGGCCAAACGCGCGGCCGGACGCCATCTGGCCCGTCAAGCCGGCGTCGAAGTTCGTCCCGGCGCGCTGCGCCATCAGCAACGCCTCGTGATATTTGCAGTCGGCCTCGATCCGGTTCCGAAGCTGCTCGAAGCTGGGAATTTCGCTGGGCCAATTCTTGACCAGCGCCATCACGTAGTAACCGTCGGGACCTTCCACCGGGCCGGCGAACGGCACGTCGGAGGTCAGCCCGAATGCCGCCGTGGTGAACGCCTCGGCCGGACCGATCTTTTCCGGCCCCAGGTCGCGCGCGAACGGTTCGGTCGTTTGAACGGCCAGCCCTTTTTGTTTGGCGGCAACGGCGAGATTTTCCGGGCGCGGCGGAGTCATGCTGAAAAGGGCGTTGGCGAAGTCATTCGCGTCCTGGTGGGCGTCGTTCAAGGCCTGCCGCCGGATGACGGCCTGGCGGATTTCCGACCTGGCCTCGGCGGGCGTCTTGGCGTCGGGGAAGGCCTGCGGGCCGTTTTGGTCGTAGATGGCCTCGACGGTTTCATCGAGATTGGTCAGTTTCTTTTCGGCCTCGTTCCAGTAATTCGTGGTTTCAAAGGCGACGTAGCTGACCTGGACCCGGTCGGGCAACCGGTATTCGGCCAGATAATTGGTGTAAAATTCCCGGACCTCCGGCGGCGTGACGGTGACCCGCGACAGGTAGTTCGACGCGGAGAAAAGGACGATTTCCGCCGACCATTCCTGATGATCGCGTTTATAAGCCGCGGCGGCTTCCTGCGGCGTGGTCAGCGCGCCGGGCAGCCCGAAGGTCTGAACCAATTGTTCCAGCGTCAGTTCATGCTGGACAAAATCCATGAAATCTCCCGCGGTCAGGTTTTGCGGCGCCAGCACCCGCTGCACGAACACGTCGAAGGGCACCATCGGCCCGCCGACGCCCAGGACACGCGCCAGCCAGGGCAACCGCAGGAACGTCCTGCCCGCCTCGCCTGCCGTCTTCGGATCCACCTCGATGTCCAGGTCGTCGGCCTTGTGATTGAGCAACAGCCGGAAGTAAATGTCCTGCCGCAACTGCTTCTGGGTGACTTTGGGATTTTTTTCGGGCCATTCGCCGGTCTTGAAAAAGTAATCCAGCTCCACTTCCGCCCGGGAGTTGCGCCATTCGTCGGGCGTGATTTTCTGACCATAGACCGAGCCGAGATCGCCGCTGGCTTCGCCGCCGCCGTTTCGGGACGTGCTGGACCCCCAGTAGAGAAAGGAAATCACCGTGGCCACGATGACGATTGCCCACAGCCACTTCGAATGCTTGCGAATGGTTCCAATCATGTTGACAAAAGAAAAGTGAAGTCTAACTGTCGCGCCAGTTCATGGCAAACTGAAAAGCAGTTGAAAGGGCAATCGAACCGAATCCTCCCCGCTCTCGCAAGCGACTCGAAAAAGGGAAGCCAAGGAGGATTATGATTGTCGGCTCAACCACTTGGCCGCGTCCGGCGCCGCGTAGGTGATCAGGATGTCCGCGCCCGCGCGCCGCATGGCCAGCAGGCTTTCCAGCGTCACGGCGCGCTCGTCAATCCAGCCCTTTGCGGCGGCCGCCTTGATCATCGCGTGCTCGGCGCTCACGGCGTAGGCGGCCGTCGGACAGCCGAATTCCGTTTTCACGCGATGCAGCACGTCCAGATAAGCCAGCGCCGGCTTGACCATGACGATGTCCGCGCCTTCCTGGAGGTCCAGCGCCACCTCGCGCAGGGCCTCGTTCGCGTTGGCCGCGTCCATCTGGTAACTCCGCCGGTCGCCAAATCTGGGCGCGGACTCGGCGGCTTCGCGGAACGGCCCGTAAAACGCCGAGGCGAATTTCGCCGCGTAACTCATGATCGGCGTGTCGGTGAAACCGTTCTTGTCCAGTTCGGCGCGAATGGCGGCCACGCGACCGTCCATCATGTCGCTGGGGGCCACCAGGTCCGCGCCCGCCCCGGCGTGGCTGGCGGCGGTCTGCGCCAGGAGCCTCAGCGTCGGGTCGTTCAGGATTTTTCCACACGACACCACGCCGCAATGGCCGTGCTCCATGTATTCGCAGAGGCACACGTCGGTGATGACCAGCAGGGAGGGCAATTCCTTTTTCAGCAGGCGGACGGCCTGCTGGACAATGCCGTTCTTCGCGTAGGCGCCGGAAGCCCGGGCGTCCTTCCGGTCCGGAATGCCGAACAACAAAATCGCCGGAACGCCGGCGGCGTGCGCGGCGGCCGCCTCCCGCACCGCCTCGTCCGGCGAGAGTTGAAAGACGCCGGGCATCGCATCAATGGGCCGGCGCAGTTTTTTGCCGGGGCGGACGAAGAGCGGCAGGACCAGTTGTTCGGCGCCCAAGCGCGTTTCGCACACCAGCCGCCGCAGCGCCGGCGACTGCCGCAGCCGGCGCGGGCGGGACACGGGAAATCCGGGCAACGTCATGGCCACAGTTTAGGTTTTGCCGTCCAAGAGCAAAGAACAAACCGCTGTGCGGTACCAAGCTCTGCCCACCCCGCCCGGCGGACATCGCGTCTTATTCATTTTTTTCTCTTGACGTTTTCTGCAAATTGATAAGAATGACTTCAATTACTCCCGGAGCAGTTCAATTCTATGAAATTCAGAGCCGCTGTTCCTTGCCTTTTCAGGCTGGTCTTGCTCGCAGTCGGGACGGGGGCGGGGCTTGAATCCGGTGTCGGCCTCGCCGGGCAGACCGGGACCGCAGCCACGGGCCTGACATTCTCCGAATACAACTCAAAGGACTTGTCTCAGATCGCGCAAGTGCATGCCGCGCGCGTCTTCGTTGATTATGAACATTGGGGGTTTTTCCGCATCGGACTGCTGCCGGTGCTGGTGGCCGAGAACGTCCAGATTAAAATCCAATCCGCGGAAGGGCTGACCAATACCCTGGCGGATTTGATGTCCTGGCCCCGGCCCGCGGCGGAGGTTCGGCAACTGGAGTTGCGCCGGCTGGAGATCACTTTGTTCGGCGAAAAACAGCCGCGTTTGTGCGCGGCCAGCGCATGGGTCGGGGCAGGCGGCGTCCTGGAATTGTCGGCCGTGTCCGCGCGCGTTCGCGGAGAACCCCCAATTTCCGTTCCGCGCGCCGCGCTTCAGGTTTCCGGGCCATCGGCGGGTCGCCTGAGTTGGAATCAGGACGGACGCCGGGAAGCATTTCCCCTGTTCAAACTCACCGCAAATAAAACACCATGAAAACGCGCATCCTTGTTCCGATAATCGCCGGGTTTCTTTGCTGGCAGGCCTCCGCCCAGACGGCGGATGATTGGGATCAGTCTGGGGCGATTTCATCTCGCCAACCAGGACCTCCCCGGCGCCAGTGCCGCCTTCGCCCAGGCGCTGGCCCTCAGTCCGACCAATGAAACGGCCAATGCGCTCTATGCCGCCACGCGGCTGCTGGTGTTGCCGGATGAACCGGCGGGCAGTAACTTTCTGACCCGCGTCGGCTTCCCAACCGACGGAAGAAACCTCTACAACTGGACGGCCCGGCTGCCCAAGGACACGAACGGGATCCTGCTGGCGCCGACAGGCGTCCGTGCCGGTGATTTCACCGCCCAACTGCGCACCAACGTTTTGCTCTCGGTCACCGGTGCCATCAGCAACCTGGCCGCGATCACCGACACCAATTTCACCCTCGACCTTTCCAGCAACGAGACCACCCTGGCCGAGGTCACCGTGGATTATGGCGACCTGAAGCTGATCCAGGCCGCGTTGTATGGCGCGCAATATCTCATCTACGCACTGAATGCGCAGAACCTCGACGCCCAACTGACCGACCTCCGATCCCTTTACACCAACGGAATCCTTTCCGTCGGCCAGGTGCTGGCGGATTATCCGCAATTGTTCACCTTCGCGACGACCAACGACCTGCAAGCCGCGCGGGCGGCCTTCACCAACGGGGTGGACGCTTATCTGATCGCTTCCGCCTTCATCCGTTCCCGGCCGACCAACATTGTCCGGTTGTTCAACTATGACCGGGTGTCGGCCCAGGGCGAGGCGGATTTTCGGTTCACCCTGCAGGACCTGCGGTTTTCCCTGCTGGCCGGGCCGCAAACATTGGCGATCAAACCCAATTTGACGGTCAACATGGCCACACAATTCACCGGCGGCGCAACTTGGCGGAGCCTGCTGCCCCGCTTTGACGGCAACAGCATCGAACTGGGCACTTTTCCGGACCTGACCTTTGGCGGGGGCATTGACGGCCTGGACCAGTTCCACGTCGAAGATTTTTTGAGCGGCTATTTCAAAATGCTGCCGGTGGGCGGCGCCCCCGAAATATCGGCCGGCAGCGGGCTGAACCTGGCCTTCACCACGCTGCCCTGGCATTACTACGCGCTGGAAGCGTCCGGCAACCT